>NZ_FXUY01000001.1:4827500-5052500 GCF_900182985.1 Pseudomonas helmanticensis
GTGGCCATGGCGGCCCAGCAAAACGTCTACGGCGCACTGAAGGGCGGGCCGATGGCGATCCTCGCCGGGACGCTGGCCGTGGTCATCGCCTTTGCCTTGGTGCCGGTGCTGACGCGCATGGGCAACAAGGAGCAGACCCCGATCGCTCCAGCCAAGACTGCGGGGTAATCGCCATGTACGAATCGATGATGAAAGTGATCACCGGGTACGGTTTGATCAGCGGCTTCCTGATTGTCGGCCTGACCATGTGGGTGTCCTACTGGATGTCCAACACCTTCACCAAGGGCCGCTTGCACGGCTCGGCCATCGCTATTTTGCTCGGGCTGGTGCTGTCGTATGTCGGCGGCGCACTGACTGGCGGGCAGAAGGGTGTGGTGGATATTCCCTTGCTGTCCGGCATCGGCTTGCTCGGCGGGGCGATGTTGCGCGATTTCGCGATTGTTGCCACGGCGTTTGGTGTCAGTGTCGAAGAGCTCAAGCGTGCCGGGTTTGTCGGTGTGCTGGCGCTGTTTGTAGGTGTCGGTACGTCGTTTGTCGCTGGGGTCGGCGTGGCGATGGCGTTCGGTTATACCGATGCGGTGAGCCTGACCACCATTGGCGCGGGCGCGGTGACTTACATCGTCGGGCCAGTGACCGGCGCGGCGATTGGTGCGAGTTCCGAGGTGATGGCGCTGTCGATTGCGGCGGGGCTGATCAAGGCGATTCTGGTGATGGTGATGACGCCGTTCGTGGCGCCGATGATCGGCCTCAACAACCCGCGCAGTGCGGTGATTTTTGGCGGCTTGATGGGTACGTCGAGTGGCGTCGCTGGTGGGTTGGCGGCGACGGATCCGAAGCTGGTGCCTTATGGGTGTCTGACGGCTGCGTTTTATACGGCGCTTGGGTGTTTGTTGGGGCCTTCGGTGTTGTTTTTGGCGATGCGCGGGTTGATGGGATAACAGCAAAGAGCTGCCTTCACCCTAACCCTCCCGAAACGTCGGACCGCCCGTAGGGAGAGGGGACTGACCGAGGTGTTTTGGCGTTATACATCGACCTGAAATTTCTGAGTCGAATTCAATTCTTGAACCCATGAAGATCTGCTCCCTTTCCCCTCTACCCCTTGGGGGAGAGGGCTGGGGTGAGGGGGTAGCCCTTGATTTTGATCTTGATCTAAACCCCAGCCTGCCGATTCGCATACATCCGACACTCCGCCAACAACGCCAGCAAATTCGGATCCCGCTCCTTGGCCTTCAAAAACACCACACCGATGTGCTGCTGCAACCGGTACTTCTCCTGCAACGGAATCAGCTTCACCCGGTTCTCATACACCGCCGCAATCCTTCCCGGCAGCAACGCATAACCCACTCCCGAACTGACCATGCTCAACAGCGTGAAGATGTCATTCACCTGCATCGCCACCTTCGGCTCGAACCCCGCCTGCTTGAATACCCGGTTGCCGTCCTGATGCGTCGCAAAGCCCTGGGTCAAGGTAATAAAAGTTTCATCCCGGACTTCCGCCAGATCGACTTCACTGCGCTGGGCAAACTTTGAATCCGCCGGGGTGGCGAGGAAGATGTCGTCGGAGAACAGCGCAATCTGCTCGCAATCCGGGTCGTTGATGCTGTCGTCCAGCGACACCAGAATCGCGTCGACTTCCATGTTTTTCAGCTTGTAGAGCAGGTCGATGTTCGAGCCGAGGATCAGGTCGATGTTGAGTTCGCTGCGGCGGATCTTCAGGCCCATGATCAGTTGCGGTACGGTTTTCACTGTCAGTGAATACAGCGAGCCAAGCTTGAAACGTTCGGCGGAGAACCCGGCGGCTTCGCGGGTCAGGCGCACGCTTTCGACGACGTCGTTGATCAGCTTCTGCGCGCGTTCTTCGAGGACGTAGGCGCTTTCCAGCGGTGTCAGGTTGCGGCCTTCGTGTTTGAACAGCGGGCAGCGCAGGGCGCTTTCCAGCGAGTGAATCGCGCGGTGCACGCTGACGTTGCTGGTCTGCAACTCGGCAGCGGCGCGGGCGAGGTTGCCGGTGCGCATGAAGGCGAGGAACACCTCAAGTTTTTTCAGGGTCAACTCTTCGTCGATCAGCATGGCGCGGACTCTTTTTGGTATCGGCCGATTGTGCACGGAAGATCAAAAGATCGCAGCCTTCGGCAGCTCCTACATTGAGATGCGTTCGAAGGTAGGAGCTGCCGAAGGCTGCGATCTTTTGATTGCGCTTTTACGCTCAAGGCCCGAGCCTTGCGCGCTGCGGTAATGAATATTGAGGTAAGCGATACATGTATCACGGAGAACGATTGAATGCCTGGACCCATCTGGTCGGGGCGGTGGCGGCTTTTGTCGGCGGCGTGTGGATGCTGGTGATTGCCAGCCTGGATGGCAGTCCGTGGAAGATTGTCAGTGTGGCGATTTACGCGTTCACTTTGCTGGTGCTTTACAGCGCTTCCACCGTTTACCACAGCGTGCGCGGGCGCAAGAAAGCGATCATGAAGAAGGTCGATCACTTTTCGATCTACTTGCTGATCGCCGGCAGTTACACGCCGTTCTGCCTGGTCACCCTGCGCGGGGCGTGGGGCTGGACGCTGTTCGGGATTGTCTGGGGGCTGGCGCTGATCGGCATTCTGCAAGAGATCAAACCGCGTTCGGAGGCGCGGATTCTGTCGATCGTGATTTACGCGGTGATGGGCTGGATTGTGTTAGTGGCGGTGAAGCCGTTGATTGCGGCGCTGGGCACCACCGGGTTTGCCTGGCTGGCGTCGGGCGGGGTTTTGTACACGGTGGGGATTATCTTTTTTGCCCTGGATCACCGGCTGCGGCATGCGCATGGGATCTGGCATCTGTTTGTGATTGCCGGAAGCTTGCTGCACTTTGTCGCGATTCTGTTTTATGTCCTCTAGCCGGCTGACTGATCGTTCCCACGCTCTGCGTGGTAACGCCTCCTGTGACGCTCTGCGTCACGCCGTTTGGGACGCGGAGCGTCCCGGGCGGCATTCCCACGCAGAGCGTGGGAATGATCAATTCGGCAAAAAGGATTAGAAATCACCCCACAATTGTTGGGCTACCGCCAACGCCACAACCGGCGCCGTCTCGGTGCGCAACACTCGCGGGCCGAGGCGGGCGGCGTGGAAGCCGTTACCCTTGGCCTGCTCGACTTCGGCATCCGTCAAACCGCCTTCAGGCCCGATCAGAAATGCCAGAGTCGCCGGTTTGGCATGACTCACCAACGGCTCGGCCACCGGATGCAGCACCAGTTTCAACTCGGCTTCGGTCTGTTTGATCCAGTCCGCCAGCAACACCGGCGGATGAATCACCGGTACCCGCGAACGACCACATTGCTCGCACGCGCTGATCGCCACCTGACGCCAGTGCAGCAGGCGTTTGTCGGCTCGCTCATCCTTGAGGCGGACTTCGCAGCGATCGCTGAAAATCGGCGTAATTTCATTCACGCCCAGCTCGGTGGCTTTCTGGATCGCCCAGTCCATCCGCTCGCCCCGGGACAGGCCCTGGCCGAGGTGGATGTGCAACGGCGATTCGACCTGACCGGCGAATTGCTCGTCGATCTGCACGGTCACGCGCTTCTTGCCGACTTCCAGCAGGGCGCCGCGAAACTCATGGCCGGAACCGTCGAACAGCTGCACCGCATCGCCCTCGGCCATGCGCAGCACGCGGCTGATGTAATGCGCCTGGGCTTCCGGCAATTCGTGTTCGCCGGTGCTCAGGGGAGCGTCGATAAAGAAGCGGGACAGTCTCATTTCGGGTCTCTAAAAAATTGGCGCGTAGTCACTGTAGTGAAGAGCTTTTGTGGTGAGGGGATTTATCCCCGTTGGGTGGCGAAGCCGCCCTAAAATCTGCAAACGCGGTGAGTCAGGAGTATTGCGTGTGCTGATTTCACGACTGCTGCGCAGCCGAACGGGGATAAATCCCCTCGCCACAGGGTTTTTTTCAAACCTTTAGATGGCAATCAACCCGGATCGCGGAAGCCGGGGTGGAAATCTTTTGGCACGGCGACGCTGACGCTGTCACGGGTAGCGATGTCGATGCCTTCGCTGGCGACTTCGGCGAGGAAGTCGATCTGCTCCGGGGTGATCACGTACGGCGGCAGGAAATACACCACGCTGCCCAGCGGACGCAGCAGCGCGCCACGCTCCAGCGCGTGCTGGAACACCTTCAAACCGCGACGCTCCTGCCAAGGGTAGGCCTCTTTCGTGGCCTTATCCTTGACCATCTCGATGGCCAGGACCATGCCGGTCTGGCGCACTTCCGACACATTCGGATGATCGACCAGATGCGCGGTCGCCGAGGCCATGCGCTGGGCCAGCGCCTTGTTGTTCTCGATAACGTTGTCCTGCTCGAAGATATCCAGCGTCGCCAGTGCCGCCGCGCACGCCAGCGGGTTGCCGGTGTAGCTGTGCGAATGCAGGAACGCGCGCAAGGTCGGATAGTCGTCGTAAAACGCGCTGTAGACCTCGTCGGTGGTCAGGCACGCCGCCAGCGGCAGGTAGCCGCCGGTCAGGGCCTTCGACAGACAGAGGAAGTCCGGGCGAATGCCGGCCTGTTCGCAGGCAAACATCGTCCCGGTACGGCCGAAACCAACGGCGATTTCATCGAGGATCAAGTGCACGCCGTAGCGATCACAAGCCTCGCGCAGCAATTTCAGATACACCGGGTGATACATGCGCATGCCGCCAGCACCTTGAATCAGCGGCTCGACGATCACTGCCGCGACGCTGTCATGGTTCTCGGCCAATGTCTGTTCCATGGCCGCGAACATGTTGCGCGAATGTTCTTCCCAGCTCATGCCTTCGGGGCGCCCGTAGCAATCCGGACTCGGCACTTTGATGGTGTCCATCAGCAGCGCTTTGTAGGTCTCGGTGAACAGCGGCACGTCGCCGACCGCCATCGCCGCCATGGTTTCACCGTGGTAGCTGTTGGTCAGGGTGACGAAACGCTTTTTGTTCGGTTGGCCGCGATTGAGCCAGTAGTGAAAGCTCATTTTCAGCGCGACTTCGATGCAGGACGAACCGTTATCGGCGTAGAACACCCGGTTCAGGCCTTCCGGCGTCATCTTCACCAGACGCTCGGACAGCTCGATCACCGGCTGATGGCTGAAACCCGCCAGAATCACGTGCTCAAGCTGATCGACCTGATCCTTGATGCGCTGGTTGATGCGCGGGTTGGCGTGGCCGAACACGTTGACCCACCACGAGCTGACCGCATCGAGGTAGCGCTTGCCTTCGAAGTCTTCGAGCCAGACGCCCTCACCGCGCTTGATCGGGATCAGCGGCAGCTGTTCGTGGTCTTTCATCTGGGTGCAGGGATGCCACAACACCGCGAGGTCGCGTTGCATCCACTGGTTATTCAGGCCCATTTACAGTCTCCTCGAGGCGGCTCGCGTCAGGCGCGGGCAAACAATCGCGCAAGCCTATGCAATGCGTCGCGCGGGGACAACCCATTGTGTCGATTGAGCTACTTTGTATGAGCCGATAGACGTCGCTGGCGGCGTTTTGATGGCTAACGTATTCTTCGCGGTTCTTTGGGTCGTCTGACCCGCACAACTGCTTTTTTCTGTGTATTTCCGGAGTTCGCTGAATGTCTGTCGGTTGGCTGCGCGCCTGTGCGCTGGTGATATTGGGGCTGTTCAGCGTTACGGCGCTGGCCAAGGATAAAACCGCAATCGTGATCGGTGGCGGCCTGTCGGGCCTGACTGCCGCTTACGAACTGCAAAACAAAGGTTGGCAGGTCACCCTGCTGGAAGCCAAACCAAGCCTGGGCGGTCGCTCCGGTATGGCCACCAGCGAGTGGATCGGCAACGACAAGACCCAGCCGGTGCTGAACAAGTACGTTTCGACCTTCAAGCTGGGCACCACGCCAGCACCGGAATTCGTGCGTACGCCGGGTTATCTGATCGACGGCGAGTATTTCTCCGCCGCTGATCTGGCGACCAAGCAGCCGGCCACCGCCGATGCCTTGAAGCGCTACCAGAAAACCCTCGACGATCTGGCGCGTTCGATCGACGATCCGCAGAACCCGGCCGCGACCAACACCCTGCACGCGCTGGACCAGATCACCGTATCGAGCTGGCTCGACAAGCAGAACTTGCCAGCGACCGCGCGTCAGTTGATCAACCAGGACATCCGCACTCACTACGACGAGCCTTCGCGTCTGTCGCTGCTGTATTTCGCGCAGCAGAACCGCGTCTATCGCGGCGTGTCCGACCGTGACCTGCGCGCTTCGCGTCTGGTCGGCGGTAGCCAGGTACTGGCGCAGGCGTTCGTCAAACAGATCAAAACCATCAAGACCAACGCGCCAGTGTCGGCGATCACCCAGGACAAGGACGGCGTGACCGTCAAGGTCGGCAGCGTTGGCTACCAGGCTGACTACGTGGTGCTGGCCGTGCCATTGCGTGCACTGAACAAGATTGCGCTGACGCCTGCGCTGGATGCTCAGCATCTTGCGGCGATCAAGGGCACCAACTACGGTTGGCGCGACCAGATCATGCTGAAGTTCAAGACGCCGGTGTGGGAAAGCAAGGCGCGCATGTCCGGCGAGATCTACAGCAACACCGGTCTCGGTATGCTCTGGATCGAACCAGCCCTGAAGGGCGGCGCCAACGTGGTGATCAACCTGTCCGGCGACAATGCCCGCGTGATGCAGGCGTTTGGCGACAAACAGATGGTCGATCAGGTGCTGATTCGTCTGCACGCGTTTTATCCACAGGCCCGTGGCTCGTTCACCGGTTATGAAATCCGTCGCTACAGCACCGATCCTTCGATGGGTGGCGCGTACCTGGCTTACGGCCCGGGCCAGATCAGCAAGTTCTGGCGTCTGTGGGAACGTCCGCTGCAGCGTGTGACGTTCGCTGGCGAACACACCGACACCTTGTACCCGGGCACCCTGGAAGGTGCACTGCGCACCGGTCAGCGTGCGGCCAGTCAGGTTGAAGATCTGGCGGCAGGCAAATCGTTCGAGCCAGCCAAAGTGCTGCCGGCTGCAGCAGCGGCAGGCGCGGCGGGTGCCGTGGCAGCGAAGAAGGGCAACTTCTTCAGCAACCTGTTCGGCGGTTCGGATGACGAGAAGAAGCCAGAGCCTGTGAAGGCGCCAGAGCCAGCTCCTGCTCCGGTTGCTCCAGCGCCTGCGCCGACTCCGGCACCTGCGCCAGCTCCGGTGGAAGCACCGAAGCCAGTGACTCCGGTGAAAGCTGAACCGGCGAAGAAAGCGGCGGCCAAGCCAGCGGCGAAGAAGCCTGCAGCTAAAACCGAGGCGAAGAAGGCCCCAGCCAAACCGGCAGCGAAAAAGGCCGAACCGGCGAAGAAGCCAGCGGCCAAACCGGCAGCCACTACTGAGACCAAGGCGCAGTAAGCCTTTGCTTCAATAAAAAACGCGACCTTCGGGTCGCGTTTTTTTGCCCTGCAATTTTGTCCTTCGCCATCCGGTCACGGGGCTTACTTGTGTACCGGAGCCTTCCCACAAAGTACTCAGACTGAGGTGATAGCGGGTGCCCCGGCGCCAATTCTATGCTGGGAAAAATAGGAGGCACTTGATGAAAACGTTCACGCTCATGCTTTTGCTGATTGCACTTCCAGGTTGCTCCAACGGGCGCTTATTACCTGGCGGTTATAGTTCAGAACTCGCGCATAAATGCCAGATAGATCCCTACAGCGCCGATTGCCTGCAACCACCGGCGGTGCTTCATAACTAATCAGCCATGAATAAAGGGCCGGTTCCACGAATAACTCTGTCCCGTTCGGCAGTTTCCCATGGCCACCTTTGCTTGCGCTTGTGCAGGCGCCCGAGGGTTCAGCAACGATCATTTGTCCAGACGCCCCACGCCGTAATCGCCTTTAATCTTTCCTTAACACGCCACTTACAGACTCTTGATCGTATTTATCGATATTTCAAAGCGAAATTTTCCGCTTTAATTCGATAGATAACTCGCTAGTCTTGGTTCGCAGTTCTCACAGGATTTGGGCAATGCAGCTACGTAACTCTTCATCGCGCTATGGTTGGGTCAGCATCTTCATGCACTGGGGCGTGGCGCTGGTGGTCTTCGGGCTGTTCGCGTTGGGCCTGTGGATGGTCGGGCTGGATTACTACAGCAGCTGGCGCAAAGAGGCGCCGGATCTGCACAAGAGCATCGGCCTGGTGTTGCTGGCCGTGATGGTGTTGCGGGTGTTGTGGCGCTTTATCAGCCCACCGCCGCCGACGCTGCAAAGCTACAGCCGCATGACTCGTATCGGCGCCAAGTTCGGCCACGGGTTTCTCTATCTGGCGCTGTTCGCTGTGATGCTTGCCGGTTACCTGATTTCCACCGCAGACGGTGTCGGGATCCCGGTGTTTGGCCTGTTTGAAGTTCCTGCACTGGTTTCCGGGCTACCGGATCAGGCAGATACCGCTGGGGTGATTCATCTCTGGCTGGCGTGGGCGCTGGTAATTTTTTCCGGTCTCCATGCGTTGGCAGCATTGAAGCACCACTTTCTCGATCGTGATGCGACCCTGACACGAATGCTCGGTCGCAAAGCCTGAAATTCAACCTCGACTCAAAGGAAAAGAAAGCATGTTGAAAAAGACTCTGGCCGCTCTGGCAATCGGTTCTGCACTGCTCTCGGCTCAGGCCATGGCAGCGGACTACAAAATCGACAAGGAAGGTCAGCACGCCTTCGTTGACTGGAAAATCAGCCACCTGGGTTACAGCTTCATCCACGGTACTTTCAAAGATTTCGACGGTACTTTCTCGTGGGATTCGGCCAAGCCTGAAGCCAGCAAGATCGCTGTTGATGTGAAAACCGCCAGCCTGTGGTCGAACCACGCTGAACGTGACAAGCACATCGCCAGCAAAGACTTCCTGGATGTTGGCAAGTTTGCTGATGCCAAGTTCGTCTCCACTGCCGTTAAACCGACCGGTGAAAAGACTGCTGACGTGACTGGCGACCTGACCCTGCACGGCGTGACCAAGCCAGTGACCTTCAAGGCCACGTTCAACGGCGAAGGCAAGGATCCATGGGGCGGCGAGCGTGCTGGTTTCAACGCCACCACCACCCTCAACCTGAACGATTTCGGGATCAAGGGCCCAGGTCCTACCTCGCAAACTGCAGATCTGGACATCTCGCTGGAAGGCGTGAAAGTTAAATAACTTTCCCCCGCCACACAAAAACGCCCCCGGTCGAAAGGCCGGGGGCGTTTTTTATTGCCCGCCAAAACACAATTCCCCCTGTAGGAGCTGCCGAAGGCTGCGATCTTTTGATGTTGGCTTTTCTAAGATCAAAAGATCGTCCGATCGCGGCCCGAGCCTTCGGCAGCTCCTACAGAATGCGGGTTGGGGTCGTCCATAAAAAATGCCCCGGCTCTTGCGAGGCGGGGCATTTTTCATCGCAGCGTCAAATCAGCGATTGCGGGTCAGCAAGGCTGGTTTTTCGCCACGCGGGCGAGCTGGCAGTTGATCGAGCTGCTCAGGTGTCGGGAAGCGGTCGGCTTTCGATTCCTTGTGCATGATCTTCGGACCGTTGCTGCGCGGGTTTTGCACAGCCGGTTCGCTGCGTGGCTGGTCGTCACGGGCTGGACGGCGGTTGCGCGAGGACGAAGCGTCATCGCGACGAGCCGGCTGACCATCACGCGGTGCACCATTGCGCGGGCCGCTGCGTTTGGCCGGTGGGGTGCCGGTGCTCGAGCCGTTGCTGTTGCGCGGGCCGTTCTGGCGACCTTGTGGCTGACCGCCACGTGGTGCGCCGGAACCTGCGCCTGCGCCCTGCGCCGGTGCGCCTGGACGACGGCCGCGACCGCCAGCCGGGGCAGGCTTTGGCACGTAGTCAACGCGGTTACCGAAGTTGTCCACATCGTCGTCGAGGAACTCGTCCGGTGCACGATCAGCCGCCGCACGCGGTGGCTGGCTCGGACGCTGTTCACGGGCCGGAGTGCCTTCGCGCGGTTTCTGCTGACGGGCAGGACGCTCGCCACGTTCACCGGCCGGCTTCTCTTTGCCCTTGTCTTTGCCCTTGTCTTTACGACCGCCGCCACCGCCGCCGCCATTCGGCCCGTCGCCGCGTGGGCCACGTGGGTTGCGCGGGTTACGCACGTCCGGACGCTCGCGCACTTCCGGCTTCTCGGCTTCAATGGTGCTCGAATCGAAGCCCATCAGGTCGCCGTCGGCGATTTTCTGCTTGGTCATGCGCTCGATGCTTTTCAGCAGTTTTTCTTCGTCCGGTGCGACCAGCGAGATCGCTTCGCCCGAACGACCGGCACGGCCAGTACGGCCGATACGGTGAACGTAGTCTTCATCAACGTTCGGCAGTTCGAAGTTGACCACGTGCGGCAACTGGTCGATGTCCAGACCACGTGCAGCGATGTCGGTGGCGACCAGAATGCGTACTTCGCCAGCCTTGAAATCGGCCAGCGCTTTGGTGCGCGCGTTCTGGCTCTTGTTGCCGTGGATCGCCACAGCCGGCAGGCCGTGTTTGTCCAGATACTCGGCCAGACGGTTGGCGCCGTGCTTGGTACGGGTAAAGACCAGTACCTGTTCCCACGCGCCAGCGGTGATCAGGTGCGCCAGCAGCGCACGCTTGTGGCTGGCCGGCAGACGGAATACGCGTTGTTCGATGCGCTCGACCGTGGTGTTCGGCGGCGTCACTTCGATGCGTTCCGGGTTGTGCAGCAGCTTGCCGGCGAGGTCGGTGATGTCTTTGGAGAACGTTGCCGAGAACAGCAGGTTCTGACGCTTGGACGGCAAGCGCGCGAGAACTTTCTTCACGTCGTGCACGAAGCCCATGTCGAGCATGCGGTCGGCTTCGTCGAGGACGAGGATTTCCACGTGGGACAGGTCAACGCTGCCCTGGCCGCAGAGGTCGAGCAAACGACCCGGGCAGGCGACGAGTACGTCGACGCCACGGGACATGGCCTGAACCTGTGGGTTCATGCCGACACCGCCGAAGATGCAGGCGCTGACGAATTTCAGGTCACGGGCGTAGATCTTGAAGCTCTCGTGAACCTGGGCCGCGAGTTCGCGGGTCGGGGTCAGGACCAGTACGCGCGGTTGGCGCGGGCCGTGACGCTGGGATTTGTCCGGGTGACCGTTGGGGAACAACCGCTCCAGGATCGGAAGGGCGAAACCGCCGGTTTTACCGGTACCTGTCTGTGCCGCAACCATCAGGTCGCGACCTTGCAACACGGCGGGAATAGCCCGCTGTTGCACCGGAGTAGGCTCGGTATAGCCCGCATCTTCGATGGCGCGGACTAAAGCCTCGGAGAGACCGAGGGAAGCAAAGGACATGAGTAATCCTGTTTTAGTTAGGGCTTGGCCCAATGGGAGTCTTGCCTGGCGCGAATCACGTTTAAGAGGACGCAATCCCGTCCGGTCCTGCTGCGGTTCCGAAGGCACGTCTGGAGTGCTCGCGCGGGCTGCAAAGCTGCGCTGTAGCGGGTCGAGAGGCCTGTTACGGTTCCGGGCGTCCGGGCGTGAGCCTGGCGGGAACGCCGGAGTATAACAGAGCAATCACTGTGCGCCGCTTTCCTGCTGCTCAACGGTTTTACTGCTCGCCGAGGCATTGCTCAACGGCGCGGCATCCGCCGGAGCTGCGCCATAGCGGGCGCTCAGCTCGGCATAGGCCGGCTCGCGCTTGAAGCGCTTGAGCTCGGCACCGAAGCGCTGTACGAGTAAATCCATGCCGGCATTGCGGCGAACCGCGAGAAATTGGCTCTGACGGCTAATAACTGTAGGGTTTTCAGTGATCTGATTGCGGATATCCAACTCGTCGAGCAAATGCTGGCCGACGCGGCGATCGGTGATCAGCAGATCAATCCGGCCACGCACCAGTTTGCCGAAATTGGCCTCGTGGGTCGGCGCCGGTTCGCGGGTAAACAGTGTCGAATTGCTGAAGTCGGGGCTGTACAGATAGCCCGGCGAGGTGCCGATGGTCAGGCCTTGGAGTTCTTCGAGCTTGCTGAACGGATGCGGCCGATTGTTGGCGTAGAACATCACGAACTCGACGTCCGACAGCGGCTCGCTCGGGTAGAGCAGGGTGGCGTCGCGTTCATCGCTGTGAAAAATATCCAGTGCACCGTCGGCCTGGCCGGTTTCGAGCATCGACAGGCAACGCTTCCACGGCAGGAATTGCCATTCGACTTCAATGCCCAGGCGTTTGAAGACAATGGCCGTGGTTTCGTAGTCGAGCCCAAGGTTCTTGCCGCCTTCCTCATACACGTACGGCGCCCATGGCTCGGTGACAATACGCAACTTCTCGCCTCGAGCGGCAAAGCTCAGGCAAGCAAAAACCAGCACGGCGAATAACTGTGTGATCAAAGGCATGGCTTGAGATTACGACGAGAAACGCGAAAGAGCCAGAAAGTGCCTGCACAAGCTCTGTTTCGGGGCTTCAAAAGCAAAAGATCGCAGCCGTCGGCAGCTCCTACAGGTGTAATTAACACCAATGTAGGAGCTGCCGACGGCTGCGATCTTTTGATCTTTCTTTTGATGCTTAACGCGGCAACTTCAGGTTATTCCAGATCGCCAGGCTAGGCTCAGCCTGGTTCATGGAATAAAAATGCAGCCCCGGCGCGCCGCCCTGCAACAAGCGTTCGCACATCTCGCTGACGACTTGCTCGCCAAAGCGCTGAATGCTTTGCGTGTCATCGCCATAGGCTTCCAGTTGCTTGCGGATCCAGCGCGGAATTTCCGCACCGCAGGCATCGGAGAAGCGCGCGAGCTTGCTGTAGTTGGTGATCGGCATGATCCCCGGTACGACCGGAATATCCACGCCCAGCGCCTGCAAACGGTCGACAAAGTAGAAGTAGCTGTCGGCGTTGAAGAAGTACTGGGTGATCGCGCTGTCGGCGCCGGCACGGGCCTTGCGCACGAAGTTGGCGAGATCGTCTTCGTAGTTGCGTGCTTGCGGATGCATCTCCGGGTAAGCAGCGACTTCGATGTGGAAATGATCACCGGTTTCTTCACGAATGAATTCAACCAGTTCATTGGCGTGACGCAGCTCACCGCTGGTCATGCCCATGCCGGACGGCAGATCGCCCCGCAGGGCAACGATGCGCTTGATGCCGGCAGCCTTGTACTCGTTCAGCAGGCCGCGCAGGTCGTCCTTGCTGTCGCCGACGCACGACAGGTGCGGTGCGGCCGGTACTTTGACTTCGCTTTCCAGTTGCAGAACGGTGTTGAGGGTGCGATCACGGGTCGAACCACCAGCGCCATAGGTGCAGGAAAAGAAATCAGGATTGTAAGTGGCCAGCTGACGGGCAGTGGCGAGCAGTTTTTCATGCCCAGCATCGGTCTTGGTCGGGAAGAACTCGAAGCTGTAGCGACGGTCTTGGGACATGGTCATACCCTTGGAAACACGTAAGCCGGACGCTGCACCCTGTAGGAGCTGCCGCAGGCTGCGATCTTTGCAGATCAACAGATCGCAGCCTGCGGCAGCTCCTACACAGAGCGGTCAGCAGCGCCAGTCAGGCAACGCGGTGCGCCAGGCACACCGCGTCGACGCTCAGCCAATCAGTAGCGGTAAGCGTGCGGCTTGAACGGGCCTTCGACGGTCACGCCGATGTAGTCAGCCTGTTGCTTGGTCAGTTGAGTGACCACGCCGCCGAAGCCGCGAACCATTTCCAGGGCCACTTCTTCGTCGAGTTTCTTCGGCAGTACTTCAACGGTCAGGCGCTCGGCTTTCTGGGCTGGCGACAGGTCGGCGTACTTCTGGCCGAACAGGAAGATCTGTGCCAGAACCTGGTTGGCGAACGAACCGTCCATGATGCGGCTTGGGTGGCCAGTGGCGTTACCCAGGTTGACCAGACGGCCTTCGGCCAGCAGGATCAGGTAGTCATCGTTCTGAGCGTCGAAAGCGCCAGCACCGGTACGGTGGATCTTGTGTACCTGAGGCTTCACTTCTTCCCATGCCCAGTTCTTGCGCATGAAAGCGGTGTCGATTTCGTTGTCGAAGTGACCGATGTTGCAGACAACGGCGCGCTTCTTCAGGGCTTTGAGCATGTTCGAGTCGCAAACATTGACGTTGCCGGTGGTGGTCACGATCAGGTCGATCTTGCCCAGCAGCGCTTTGTCGATGCTTGCTTCGGAACCGTCGTTGATACCGTCGATGAACGGCGAAACCAGTTCGAAACCGTCCATGCACGCTTGCATGGCGCAGATCGGGTCAACTTCGGAAACCTTGACGATCATGCCTTCCTGACGCAGGGACTGAGCGGAGCCCTTGCCCACGTCACCGTAACCGATGACCAGCGCTTGCTTGCCGGACAGCAGGTGGTCGGTACCGCGCTTGATTGCATCGTTCAGGCTGTGACGGCAGCCGTACTTGTTGTCGTTCTTGGACTTGGTCACCGAGTCGTTGACGTTGATGGCCGGGATGCGCAGCTCGCCCTTGGCCAGCATGTCCAGCAGACGGTGTACGCCGGTGGTGGTTTCTTCGGTCACGCCGTGAACGCGATCCAGAACCTGTGGGTACTTGTCGTGCAGCAGCTGAGTCAGGTCGCCGCCGTCGTCGAGGATCATGTTGGCGTCCCATGGCTGGCCATCCTTCAGGATGGTCTGCTCCAGGCACCACTCGTATTCTTCTTCAGTTTCGCCTTTCCAGGCGAAAACCGGGATGCCGGCAGCAGCGATAGCGGCAGCGGCCTGATCCTGAGTGGAGAAGATGTTGCACGACGACCAGCGAACTTCGGCACCCAGGGCAACCAGGGTTTCGATCAGTACGGCAGTTTGAATGGTCATGTGGATGCAGCCGAGGATCTTGGCGCCTTTCAACGGCTGTTCGCCGGAGTACTTGCGACGCAGACCCATCAGAGCTGGCATTTCCGATTCGGCAATGATGGTTTCGCGACGGCCCCAGGCAGCCAGGGACATGTCGGCAACTTTGTAATCGTTAAAATCTGCAGGCGTGATAACAGCGCTCATGATGAGCCTCCATTCGTAATGTATGCGAATGGGCGCCGTTGTGCGTTTAGTGTCCGGCCGTGGCCAGTCAACGCCCCATCCGAGCCTGACAGGTTGAACCTGCTGCAGCGCCCCTCGGACAGGTGGCGGGAAAACGGTATCAATTGAAGATGACCGTTTTGAAACGGTGGCGATTATAGCCGTCTAGACTGATCTTCCAAAGGGTTTCTGTCGGCCAGATGAAGATCGTTAATGACGACCATAGTCGAAGCCGCATGGAGCATGACCGCTCAGTCTGCCAAGATACCGTCCATCGTTCGGCAAGACACTCAGGAGTGAAGATGAATTTCCACACCCGCAAATGGGTAAAACCCGAAGACCTCAACCCCAACGGCACCCTGTTCGGCGGCAGCTTGCTGCGCTGGATCGATGAGGAAGCGGCGATTTACGCCATCGTGCAGCTGGGCAATCAGCGCGTGGTGACCAAGTACATTTCCGAGATCAACTTCGTCAGCGCCTCGCGCCAGGGCGACATCATCGAGCTGGGCATCACCGCCACCGAGTTCGGCCGCACCTCGATCACCTTGACTTGTGAAGTGCGCAACAAGATCACTCGCAAGAGCATTCTGACCGTCGAGAAGATGGTTTTCGTGAACCTTGGCGAAGACGGCCTGCCGGCACCGCATGGCCGCACTGAAATCAAATATGTCAAAGACCAGTTTCAGGAAGACGAATTAGTCACTAAATAACGCGACCCCTGTAGGAGCTGCCGAAGGCTGCGATCTTTTGATCTTGCTTTACAAAAAACAAAGTCAAAAGATCGCAGCCTTCGGCAGCTCCTACACTATTAGCGTGGCGCTCACAGAACGTATTACAAGCCGCAAGGGTCGTAGGTAAACACCACCCCCCCACGGTTGCCACGCCATGACCACCCCCACCGACGGCAAGACCCCCGATCTCTCGGCCAAAGAACAGCACGAAGTCGAGAAGAGCCAGCCGCCGCGCGCGGCCGTCCTGCACGAAATCATCCGCTCACAAGGCGATCAGGAACTGGAGCGCAGCATTGCCGCACTCTGGTGGTCGGCACTGGCGGCCGGGCTGACCATGGGCCTGTCGTTGATGGGCATGGGCCTGCTCAACTCGCGCCTGCCCGAAGGTGACGAATTCAAGGTGATCGCCAGTTTCGGTTACTGCGCAGGCTTTCTGGCGGTGATTCTCGCCCGTCAGCAACTGTTCACCGAGAACACCCTGACCGCCGTGCTGCCAGTCATGACCAAGCCGACGATGCGCAATTTCGGCCGACTGATCCGCCTGTGGACGGTGGTGCTGGTCGGCAACCTCTGCGGCACGATTCTGGTCGCGTACGTGATGCTCGAACTGCCGATCTTCGACACCAAGACCGATCACGCCTTCCTCGAAATCGGCCGCAAGGTCATGGAAAACCACGCCAGCCAGATGTTCGCCAAAGGCATCGTTTCCGGCTGGATGATCGCCACCATGGTCTGGATGATCCCGTCCATGGAGAGCGCGAAGATGTGGATCATCATCCTCATCACTTATCTGATGGCGCTCGGCGATTTCACCCACATCGTCGTCGGTTCGGCGGAGGTGTCGTACCTGGTGTTTGCCGGCGAATTGCCGTGGAGCGATTTCTGGATGGTCTTTGCCGGGCCGACGCTGGCGGGCAACATCATTGGCGGCAGCTTCATCTTCGCGCTGATCAGTCATGCACAGATCCGCAGTGAGAGCGGGGCGCCGAAGACTGATAAACCAGACTCTGGCGAACCCCGCGAGGATGAGCCGGACAGCAAGCGCCAATAGGTTCAGGCCTTGAGTGGCGGGCTGGCCGGTTGTGCGAGCGGTTCGCTTTGCGGTGCCTTGAGCTGTCCCTCCCAGCGTGCGATGACCAACGGCGCCAACGCATTGCCCAACACATTGAGTGCGGTCACCGGCATGTCCATCAAACGGTACACGCCGGCGATGATCGCCACGCCTTCCACCGGTAATCCGGCGGCGGTGAGCGTTGCTGTCAGAATGATAAACATGAAACCAGGCACTCCGGCCGCGCCTTTTGATGTCAGCACCATGATCAATACGAGCATGGCCTGATCTGCCAGCCCGAGGTCGATGCCGTAAGCCTGGGCGATGAACAAGGTGCCTAGCCCCGCGAACAGTGATGCGCCGTCGAGGTTGAACGAGTAGCCCAGTGGAATGACCATGCTGGTAATCGGGCGCGGCGCTCCATAGCGCTCCATTTTCTCGATCAGTTGCGGCATCACCGTGGCCGAAGCGGCGCTGCTATAAGCCAACAGCAGTTCACTGCGTATTTCCCGGATCAGGTGAAAAAAACGGATACCGGCGATTCTTGCCACCAACCCGAGCACGCAGAATGCGAACAGCAGCACTGCTACGTAAGTGATGCCGATCAGCTTGGCCAGCGGTAGCAAGGCACTCAACCCGAAGCTGGCCACGGTCACGCCGATCAGGCCGAAGATGCCGATCGGCGAATAGTGCATGACCAGATGCGTAACCTTGAACATGGTGTCGGAAACCGCCTGCATCACCGCGATCAACGGCGCCTTCTGTTGCTCGGGCAGCATCGACAGGGCGCAGCCGAACAGGATGGCAAAGAACAACACCGAGAGCAGTTTGCCCTGCGACATCGCCAGTACGATGTTGTCCGGAACGATGTTGACCAGGGTTCGGCCAAGATTCTGTGTTTCACCTGAAGTGGCCAGCCCGCTGACCGGTGCCTGTAGGGTACTGCTGAAGTCCGCACCAGCGCCGGGCTGGAACACGTTACCGACAATCAGACCGAAGACGATGGCGATGCTGGTGATCGTGAAGAAATACACCAGCGTCTTTATCCCGACCCGGCCAAGCGCCTTGGTACTGCCCGCGCCGGCTATGCCGACGACCATGCAGGCAAAGACCAGCGGCACCACGATCATTTTCATCAGCCTGATGAACAGGTCTCCTGCCGGTTGCAGCAAGTTGTCGATGAACCAGGTTTTGTATTCGGGAAACTGGTTGAGAAGGATGCCGACAATAACCCCGGCAACGAGCCCGATCATGATGCGCGTGACAAGACTGGTGGGTGTTTTGCTGCTCATGTTGTGCCCCTTTTTTCTTGTGGTTGTTGGGGGTGGAGTCAATGTGCGAACAGGCCGCTGAAGTCCTTGAAGCCTTTGACTTCGATCGGGTTGCCGCTGGGGTCAAGGAAGAACATCGTGCGTTGCTCCCCAGGTTCGCCGGCAAAGCGGATCAATGGCGGGATCTCGAAAACGCTGCCGAGACGGTTCAGGCGCTCGGCCAGTTCCAGCCATTCTTCGAGCGGCAAAACGACACCGATGTGCGGCATCAACACTTTGTGTTCGCCAACGTGTCCGGTGCGGGTGGTGGCGAAGGGTGTGCCCAAGTGCAGCGAAATCTGATTGCCGAAAAAATCGAAGTCGACCCAGCTCTCTGTACTGCGGCCCTCAGTACAACCCAACACATCTCGATAAAAAATCCGTGCCTGTTCCAGGTCGCAAACATGGTATGCAGCGTGAAAGGGTCTGTTCATGTGATAGCCCCGAGTGAAGGAGCGCTCAGGGTAAACAGGCTGATCGGCGAGGCAAAACGGCTTCGCCTTGTTCTGAGCGAAAGGAAAACTTATGGACGTGCGCTTTCTTCAAAGCCTGATCGCGGTGGTTGAAACCGGTTCGATTGCGGCGGCCGCACGCCGCGAAAACCGCACGGCAGCGGCGATCAGTCAGCGGGTGCAGGCACTCGAGCGATCATTGGGTTATGCCTTGTTGCTGCGCACCGCGCATGCGGCACGGCCGACGGATCAATGTTTGCTGGTGCTGCCGCAAATCAGGGCGATCATCGACCAGACGCAGGCGCTGCAAAACGATCTGCATCACGATGCTTTGACGGGTGAAGTAAAGATCGGGGCGATTTCGACGGCGCTGACCGGTGTGTTGCCGGGATTGATCGAGCGCTTGGCGTTATCGGCGCCGGCGCTGAAATTGAAGATCACGCCGGGTGATTCAAAAAGCCTTTACGAGAAAGTGCTGGCAGGCGACCTGGACGCGGCGATTCTGGTCAGGCCGCCGTTTCAGCCACCCAAGGCCATGGCGCTGACTGTGCTTAAGGTTGAGCCATTGGTTCTGGTTGCTCCGGCCGCGCACGCCGGGCAATCGCTGGAAACGCTGCTGCGCGCAGGCCCACTCATACGTTACGACGCGCGTTCATGGGGCGGGCAGATTGCTCAGCGCTACCTCGATGAGCAGGCGATCGAACCCAATGTGCTCTGTGAGCTGGATGCGCTGGAAACCATCGTCATGCTGGTCGCGCAGGGGATGGGGGTATCGCTGGTGCCGCAATGGGCCGGGATGGCGCTGGACGGCATGTGTGTCATGCCGGTGGGGGATGGGCAGCGCTATTCGCGCGAACTGGTGGTGATGCACAGCTCGACGCCGCACCGCCCATTAGCGATGCGGCATCTGCTCGAATTGCTCGGCGACGCGTCATGACAGTAATCCACGACGGCGCCGCAGGCATGCGTCAGTGCGCTGACTCAGTCGCGGTACTTGGCTCATTGCGAGTCGCATGCTTGACCAGTTTGCCGATGGTCAGGCCCTGCAACAGGATCGACGACAGCACCACGATGTAGGTGATGCTCAGCAGCAGATCGCGCTCCGGGCCCAGCGGCAGGGCCAGCGCCAGTGCCACCGAGACACCGCCGCGCAAACCGCCCCAGGTCAGAATCCGGATCGTGCCGGCCGGCACCGTCCGCCAGCGCCGCAGCAGGACGATGGCCGGGGCCACGGTCAGCAGGCGTGACAACAAAATTGCCACCGCCAGCAAACTCGCTGCCGCCACGTGCAGCCAGTTGAACGGCAGCAGCAACAGCTCCATGCCGATCAGCGCGAACAACAGCGCATTGAGCATGTCATCGAGCAATTCCCAGAAACCGTCGAGATAGCGCCGGGTCATTTCGTTCATCGCCAGATTACGGCCGACATTGCCGATGATCAGACCGGCGACCACCATCGCAATCGGTGCCGAAACATGAATCTCGGTGGCCATTGCCGAACCGCCGATGACCAGCGCCAGAGTGAGCATCACCGTGATCTGATGCTGCTCGATGCTCTTGATCATCCGATAGACCAGGTAACCGATCATCCCGCCGAACAACACGCCGCCAATCGCTTCGTGAACGAACAGCATGGCCGTGGCACTGATGGTCGGGGTTTCGCCGAGTTGAGCGATGCCCAGCAGCACAGTGAACACCACGACTGCGGTGCCGTCGTTGAACAACGACTCGCCGACGATGGTGGTTTTCAGCGGTTTCGACGCATTGGCGGTACGCAGCACGCCGAGCACGGCGATCGGATCGGTCGGCGAGATCAGCGCGCCGAACAACAGGCAATAGAGGAAGCTCACGTGCCAGCCGAACAGGGCAAAGATGTAAAAGGCGAGGCTGCCGATCACCGCGGTGGCGATCAATACGCCGAAAGTCGCCAGTAAACCGATGGGCCAGCGGTAGCTGCGCAGATCATTGAGGTTGACGTGCAAGGCGCCGGCGAACAACAGGAATGACAACATCCAGTTCATCAACAGATCACCGAAGTCGATCTGGCCGATCAGTTGCTGCACGCGTTCTTCGAGGCCGGGGTAGCCGAGCACGCTCAGGCCTTGCAGTAACAGGGAGAACAACAGCGCAGTGACCATCACACCGATGGTCGGCGGCAGGCCGATGAAGCGGAAGTTGACGAAGGTGAGGAGGGTGGTGAGGCAGATGAAAGCGGCGACAAGTTCAAGCATCCGGGGTCCTTTGGATGAGGGGTGGAAAGACAGCGCACCGAATCTTTGGTGCAGGGGTTGGATGGGCTGAGTCAGGATCGGGACACAGTTGAGGGTGTGATGAGATCAACAGCCCCCTCACCCCAGCCCTCTCCCTTAGGGAGAGGGGGAAAGGGAGCAGATCTTCAAGTCTTTCAGGGCCTGAGTTCGGCTCGAAATTTCAGGTCGATGTAACTCAAACACTCAACACGGTCAGTCCCCTCTCCCACTGGGAGAGGGCTAGGGTGAGGGCTCTTGCAGGCTAAACCCGATCAGCCGGACACATTGACCGCAGCCGCTTCGCGACGTTGCAGATAGATGAAAAACAGCGCCGTCAGCACCGTCAATACACCGACCAGCGCACCCGTCCACGGCAAGTCCGCCAGATCCGCACCGCTGGCAACCACCAGACCACCGATCCACGCACCCGCCGCATTGCCGAGATTGAATGCGCTCTGGTTCAACGTCGAGCCGAGGTTCGGTGCTTCATGCGCTTGATCGATGATCAGCAATTGCAGGATCGGACACAGCGCAAAGGCAAAAATCCCCCACAGCACCAGCGTAATGGCGGCCGGAATCACCGAACGGCTGGTCTGGCTGAACGCCGCGAGAATTACCACCACCGCCAAGGCCACACCGACCAGCGACGGCAGCAAACGGCTATCGGCCAAGCGCCCGCCGAGCATGCTGCCACCGGTCAGGCCGACGCCGAACAGCAGCAACATCACGGTCACGCCGTGCGGGCTGACACCGGTGATGTCCTGCAGGATCGGCGCGATGTAGGTGAACACGCTGAACAGGCTGGTGGACGCCAATACGCTCATGCCCAACGCCAACAGCACATTGACCTTGCCCAGCACTTTGAATTCGCTGGCGAGATTGGCCTTGTCCATCGGGATGTGTTTTGGCAGCCATAACCACTGCGCGAGCGCCGCGATCACGCCAATCACCGACACTGCCCAGAACGTCGAGCGCCAGCCGGCGTATTGACCGAGCGCTGTACCCAACGGCACGCCGAGGACATTGGCCAGCGTCAGGCCGGTAAACATCATGGCAATTGCCTGCGCGCGTTTGTTCGGTGCCACCAGTCCGGCGGCGACCACCGAGCCGATGCCGAAAAACGCGCCATGACACAACGCGGTGACCACGCGCGCCGCCATCAATGTCGCGTAGTTCGGTGCGAGGGCGCAGAGGATATTGCCGAGGATGAACATCAGCGTCATGCCCAGCAGCGTCGCTTTGCGCGGCATGTTGGCGGTGCCGATCGCCAGGATCGGCGCGCCGAACACTACGCCCAGGGCATAACCGGTGATCAACAGGCCAGCGTGAGGAATGCTCACGGCGAGGTCGCGGGCGACGTCGGGCAGCAAGCCCATGATGACGAATTCAGTGGTGCCGATGCCGAACGCGGCAACAGCAAGGGCAAGCAAGGCGAGTGGCATGCGCAAGGTCTCTGTCGTTAGTCTTGACGCGTTGATCAGGCATACGCAGGCCAGCGACCGTTCTCGAATGAGTACGGGGCAGGCAGGAATTATTGGTATTTTTCTGTGCGCAACTGAGTGCGGCGTGGTCGGTTGCAGTATAAACAGCTGCTGACACATCGCGAATCAATAATCTGACTATTCGGTTTTCGGATGTTTAACCGTTTGGGTTTTCGGGTGCTCACTGTAGGAGCTGTCGCAGGCTGCGATCTTTTGATCTGGTTGTTAAAAATCAGAATCAAAAGATCGCAGCCTGCGACAGCTCCTACATCGAGACTATAAAAACAAGGGGTAAGACGTGCTGGCGACAGCTTTGGTTTTGGTGGCGGCGCTGTTGCACGCGACGTGGAACACATTGATCAAATTCAGCGCCGAACGGCTGCTGGTGGTGGCGTGCATGGACACCGTGGCGCTGCTGGTGGTCGCCATCGCGTTGCCGTTCGTGAGTCTGCCGCCCATGGAAATCTGGCCGTGGATTCTCGCTTCTGCGGCGTTTGAACTGCTCTATCGTTACCTGTTGATCCAGGCTTATCGGGTCGGCGATCTCGGCCTGGTCTATCCGCTGATGCGCGGGTTGTCGCCACTGGTGGTGCTGGCGCTGACGCTGATCTTCGCCGGCGAAGTCCTCACCACGCAGCAGATCTTCGGCATCATGCTGATTCCATTGGGCATGGTTTGTCTGCTTTGGCAGGGCGGCGGCGGAAAACACCTGCCGTGGTCGATGCTGCCGGTGGTGGCGCTGATCGGCCTGTGCATCGGCTGCTACACCTACATCGATGGCCAGGCGCTGCGACGCTGGTCGCACCCGCTGGATTATCTGGTCTGGGTGACGCTGCTGAGTGCCTGGCCGTTTCCGCTGTTGGCGTGGGTCGCCAAGCGCCCGGCGTTCCGGCTGTTCTGGCGCGAGGAGTGGAAGCTCGGGCTGGCGGTGGGCTTCTGCGTGTTGGCCAGCTACGCTCTGGTGCTGTGGGCGATGCAGTTGGGCTCGATTGCCGAAGCGGCGGCGTTGCGCGAGATCAGCGTGATTCTGGTGGTGCTGTTCGGTATGCGCTACCTGAAAGAACCTTTCGGCCGGCCACGGCTCTTAGCCTGTGGGCTGGTGCTGATCGGCATGTTGATCATGAAGTTCTGACGGCCTGCGAATTCTATAAATCGAAAAAAGGACGGCGTTATGACGGTGGCTCTGTGGTGTGTGTTGGTCGCGATTTTTCTGCCGTATGTCTGCACGGGTGTGGCCAAGGCCGTGGGCGGTTACAGACTGAGTGACAACCATGATCCGCGCGACTTTCTCGAAAGCCTCAGCGGTGTGGCGAGACGTGCGCATGCCGCGCAACTGAACAGCTTTGAAGTGATGCCGGCGTTTGCGGCGGCGGTGATCGTTGCGCACCTGGTGGGCACGGCGCAGCTGGTGACGGTCAATGTGCTGGCGGTGCTGTTTATCACCAGTCGTCTGCTGTACATCATTTGCTATCTGGCGGACTGGGCGATCTTGCGGTCGCTGGTGTGGTTTGTGGGGATGGGGTTGATTGCTTCGTTCTTCTTTGTTTCGGTTTAGGTAAAGCAAGATCAAAAGATCGCAGCCTGCGGCAGCTCCTACTCAGGTTATGTGTTAATCCCTGTAGGAGCTGCCGCAGGCTGCGATCTTTTGCTTTTCAGGGTTTGTCAGCCACCTGCGGCACTTGCGGCAGCGCCGCGCCTTTGGGCCAGAGCATCCAGATCTGCCCTTGCTGTTTCATGTCGCCGGCCAGTTGCCCGGCCGCATCACCGGTGCCCCAGAACAGATCCGCGCGGACCTCGCCGGCAATCGCGCCGCCGGTATCCTGCGCCGCCACCGGGCGCACCAGTGCCGTGCCATCCGGGCGGGTGGTCGACAGCCACAGCAGGCTGCCCAGCGGAATCACCTTGCGATCCACTGCCGCGCTGTAACCGGCAGTCAGCGGTACGTTCAGCGAACCACGAGGGCCTTCGTTACTGTCCGGGTTGCGAGTGAAGAACACATAGCTCGGATTGCTGCCGAGCAGTTCCGGGATGCGCGCCGGATTGGCTTTGGCCCAGTTGCTGATTGCGCTCATGGTCACGTCTTCTTTCTTCAGCTCACCTTGTTCGACCAGCCAGCGCCCGATCGGCCGGTACGGATGACCGTTCTGATCGGCGTAGGCGATACGCAGCTGTTTGCCGTCCTGGGTCTGAATACGCCCGGAACCCTGGATCTGCAGAAATTGCAGGTTCATCGGATCGGTCAGGTAGGCAACCACAGGGGCTTTGACGCCTTTCGATTCAATGGTCGCTGCGTCGTCGTAAGGCTTGAGCACGCGACCTTCGAGGCGACCGCGCAGACGTTTGCCTTTGAGTTCTGGATAAATACTGTCCAGTGAAACAATGATCATGTCTTCCGGCACGCCATACACGGGCACATTGGCCGTGTCGGTCGGCGTCAAGCTGCCGGGGTAGACCGGTTCGTAGTAACCGGTGATCAAACCGTTGGGGTTGTCGTTTTCAGCGCGCAGGCCGTAGACATCCAGATTCTGCTTGAGGAACGCGCGAATCTCCGTGGCGCTTTGCGGCACTGTGGCTGCTGCTGCGCAGGTCGGGCCCCAGACCGTATCAGCCTTGAGTCGGGTGCAGGCGCTGCGCCACGAACCGAAACCGGCGACCAGGTCGCTATCAGACACCGCCGGCAGTGCTTCCCAAGTGGCACTGGAATAGGTCGCGAGGGCATGGGTTTTCGGCTTGGCAGTCTCGCCACCGGTGCAGCCAGCGAGGATTGCCAGCAGCGGAAGGGTTGCGATCAGCGGGTGACGCCAGGCCTGGAAACGGCTGTTCATGGAGTGATTCCTGTGCCGGTTGCCCGAATGCTCCATGCGTTCAAGCAACCCGTATTTTTAATAGGGCTATTGGTGTTTGGCGGTGACGCGAGGATACTGGCCGCCGAATTCCGTGACCTGAAGCCACCATGACTCTTAAAAGAATTTCTGTTGTATTGCTGGCCTGTCTGACCTTGTCCGCCTGTGGCGGTGTCGATCCGAATTCGCCGCTGGGCCAACGCAAGGCGATCTTCAAGCAAATGCTCAAGACCGGTGAAGACCTCGGCGGCATGTTGCGTGGACGTATTCCGTTCGATGGGCCGAAATTCGCCGAAGGTGCGGTGAAACTCGATGCGTTGTCCCATGAGCCGTGGAAGCATTTCCCGCAGGTTCGCGAGGAAGATCACACCAGCGCCAAGGACGATGTCTGGAAGCAGCAGGCGCGTTTTCAGGAAATGGCCCGCAACCTTGAAGCGGCCACCGGTGAATTGGTGATCGCCAGTCAGGTCCAGCCGTATAAAGCCAGCAACCTGGGGCCTGCGGTGCAGAAAGTTGAAGACGCCTGCACTGCTTGCCATAAACAGTTTCGGGATCATTGATCTACAAGACTGCTGAGTAACCTTGTGGCGAGGGGATTTATCCCCGTTGGGTTGCGAAGGAGCCCCAAAACCATACAACCGGGTTTTTTCAGTCAGACCCGACTAGCCGGATTTGCGACGGCTTCGCCGCCGGACGGGGATAAATCCCCTCGCGACAGGGCCATCAATTACTTGTCGATTTCGTCCAGCGCGTCCTGCAGTTCTTTGCGCGATTCAGCGAGTTTGTCTTTGCGCTTGTTGATCTTCTCCGGATCGCCCTTTTTCATTGCCTTGTCGAGATCGGCCTGGCGCTGGCTGACTTCGTGTTTGGCTTCGAGCACTTTGTTTTCGCGTTCTTTCTTCAGGCCGGCGTCGGTGCAGTGTTCGTTCACTTCACGCAGGGCCGTTTCCAGACCTGCCTGCTGATCGGCATTGCCGCGCGACTTGGCCTGTTCGATCTGATTCATGATGCCCTGCTTCTTGGCGGCGCAACCGGTCAGGCCCGGGGCGTCTTCATCGGCCATTACAGGGGCGGCCATCATGCCGCAGAGGGTCAGCATGGCGAGCGGTGCGAGAAATTTCATAAAAGCTCCATGTGCAAAGGCAATCGGGTCGGTAAGGCACTGCGCTGTTGGAGCGCCCTGGCCGCCGTTGGGTTCCCGGCGAGGCGGGATTGCGTGTTCAGAAACCGTCGATTCCGGCGGCATGTAAGGTTTCACTCAGGGCCAGCACCTGCGGGTCGCGGAAGAATGCGCTTAATTGCGCCGCGCGTCCCGGGCCTATGCCGGCTTCTGCCTGCCATTGTTCGGTGTCACGGTGTACCAGCGCCTGCCACGAGTCCGGCAGTTGTGCCTGGCCAGTTGGCGGCAAGCCGATTGCTTTAAGCCATTGGGCAAACGGTTGTTGGCGGGCGCTGTGAAAGCTTTCCATCAGGCGCACGCTGCTGCGTTCGCCGAAGCCAGCAATGTTAGCAAGCTCTGGCGCGTCGAGGGTCAACCAATCCAGCAGGTTGTTCAGGCGGCGTGTTTCGAGAAGTTTCTCCCACGTGCCTCGCCCCACATTCTGCATCGCCAGCCCTTGTTTGCCACTGAGCCAGGTCAGCCGTGCAAGGAATTGGCTTTCACAACCCGGATCAGGTTGCCAGCAGCTCAAAGCGTGGAAGTCATCGGCGTTGGGAATGTCGATGTCGACCCGTTCGGTGGCGCGCAGCACAACGCTGTCGAGCCGAGGAATGGTGAGACCGGCGAGGCTGATTGCAACCTGATCGCCTGGGCGTATATCCAGCGCTTGCCAGCGCTTCAACGAACTGGCGCTGACCCGTTTGATCTGCCGATCATCGAGCATGACTGGTTTGAGTTCGAGGACTGGTGTGATGCGCCCGGTTCGGCCGATCTTGAAATTGACCTTGCGCACCTCGGCCAATGCTTGCGCAAACGGATACTTCCAGGCGACGGCCCAATAGGGTGTGCGGGCTTGCCAGCGTTCAGCTGGCGGGCGCCGGCTCTGGCGCAAAACCACGCCGTCGGTGGCAAACGGCAGGGGCGAGCGATACCAGTGATCGCGCCATTTCTGCGCCTCTGCAAAGTCACTGACGGCGTGGCTGTAGGGCGCGCTTGTGGCGAAGCCCAAGGTTGCCAGCGTGGACATGCGCTCGGGCAAGTCCGGCGGTCCCTGCGGCCAGTCCCAGACAAATAGCCCGATCCCGTTTGCTTGTTCTGAATCGAGGGATTTGCGCGCCATCAGCCCGGCAACGCTGGCGCGGGCGTTGACGCTGCCGGCCCGCGCCAGCACGTGTTCGCTCAAGCGCCAGTAGAGTTCGCCTTGCACCAGCAGATCCAGTGGTTGCGTGAGGCGCTGAGGGATGGCGCCGATTTTCTGTGCCGATGTGGTCCAGTCTTGCCCACGAACACCGTCGCCACGACTGATGGCCTGCTGCAAAACTCCAGCGCGATAGATCAGCGTCACCGCGACACCGTCGACTTTCGGTTGTACCCAGACGTCCTGGCGGTCGCGCAGCCAGGTTTCCACGGCGGCGGCCTCGTGCAACTTGTCCAGGCCGGTGTGAGCGACAGGGTGTGCGATTGAGCCTGAGGCCGTGCGCAACGGCTTGGGCGCGGACGGCAGATCGAAGCACAGCCGCCACTCGCTCAAGCGCAGGCGCGACTGATCGTAGAGTTCGTCGGCAATCGGTGAGTGGCCTTCGCGGTGGTAGGCGTCGTCCCATTGGTCGATCTGGTTTTGCAGGGCGGTGATTTCGTTCTGTGCTTTGAGGGCGGTCCAGTCGGGACAGTCGGCGAGCGTAGTGAGACTGATGAAGGTCAGCAGGAAAACAAGCAGCGAGCGCATCGTGAGCATCCTTGCTCAGGGAAGGTATTTGAAGGCTAGTCGGGATTTCGGGCAGGGGTGGGCAGGTGTTTTTCGGGGTGTTTCGACGGCTGAAGATCAAAAGATCGCAGCCTGCGGCAGCTCCTACATTGGCATGCGGATATCTGTACGAACTGCCGCAGGCGGCGATCTTTTGATCTGGCAGCCATGAAAAAGCCCCGCACGGCGCGAACCGTGCGGGGCTTTTGGGTACCGCCGGGGAAATATTACAGACCAGCGGCAGCGCGCAGGGCGTCGGCGCGGTCGGTTTTTTCCCAGGTGAACGTGGTGAAGGTGTCTTCGCCAACAGTCTTGGTCTCTGGCGTGCGACCGAAGTGGCCGTACGCTGCAGTTTCCTGGTACATCGGGTGCAGCAGATCAAGCATGGTGGTGATTGCGTATGGACGCAGGTCGAACACTTCACGGACCAGTTTGACGATCTTGTCGTCGCTGATCTTGCCGGTGCCGAAGGTGTTCAGCGAGATCGAAGTAGGCTGAGCAACACCGATCGCGTAGGAAACCTGAATCTCGCAACGCTCGGCCAGGCCGGCAGCGACGATGTTCTTGGCAACATAACGGCCAGCGTAGGCAGCCGAACGGTCAACCTTCGATGGATCTTTACCGGAGAACGCGCCGCCGCCGTGACGGGCCATGCCGCCGTAGCTGTCGACGATGATCTTGCGACCGGTCAGACCGCAGTCACCTACCGGGCCGCCAATGATGAACTGGCCGGTCGGGTTGATGTGGAACTGGGTGTCTTTGCTCAGCAGTTCGGCAGGCAGCACGTGCTTGACGATCAGCTCCATCACGCCTTCGCGCAGGTCTTTGTACGACACTTCAGGGTTGTGCTGGGTCGACAGAACAACCGCGTCGATACCGACAACCTTGCCGCCTTCGTAACGGCAAGTCACTTGCGACTTGGCGTCCGGACGCAGCCAAGGCAACAGACCCGATTTACGGGCTTCGGCCTGGCGCTGTACCAGCTGGTGCGAGAAGGTGATCGGTGCAGGCATCAAAACGTCGGTTTCGTTGCTGGCGTAACCGAACATCAGGCCCTGGTCGCCGGCGCCCTGATCTTCAGGCTTGGCACGGTCAACACCCTGGTTGATGTCCGGGGACTGCTTGCCGATGATGTTCATCACGCCGCAGGTCGCGCCGTCGAAGCCGACGTCGGAGCTGTTATAGCCGATGTCGAGAATCACGTTACGCACGATCTCTTCCAGATCGACCCAAGCGCTGGTGGTGACTTCACCGGCAACGATGGCCACGCCAGTCTTGACCAGGGTTTCCACGGCAACGCGTGCGTGTTTGTCCTGGGTAATGATGGCGTCCAGCACCGCATCGGAAATCTGGTCGGCGATTTTGTCCGGATGCCCTTCGGACACGGACTCGGAGGTGAAGAGGGAGTATTCGCTCATCTCGATGTTTTCCTGAATTTACCGATGGTGAGTGTCGCCAGTCGGTCGCTGAAAGTGGCGAACCTGAATCTGGAAACCATTACGTAAGCCTACATAGAGGCTTTCCCCGGGAACGAGTCCCGCAGCGGTGGCCCAACGGGCCAAATCGTCCTGTTCAAACCCCAACCACAGATCACCGCAGGCCTCCCTGGCCCAACTCTGGTTGTGGCTACATAACTCTGTCACGAGCAAGCTACCGCCCGGTTGCAGCAGGTCGGCCATGTGCTTGAGCGCATCGGCCGGCGCGGCGAAATGGTGCAACACCATGTTCAACACCACGCAATCGGCTTGAAGGCTTGTGCCATTCAATGCATCGGCCAATTGCAGGCTGACGTTAGCCAGCTGTTCACGTTCGCATACCTGACGCGCCAGTTCGAGCATCGCCGGGCTGTTGTCCAGCGCGGTGACGGCGTGGAAGCGACGCGCCAGTTCCGGCAGAAAAGCACCATCGCCGGGGCCGACTTCAATGGCCGTGGCAGCACCATCGAAGTTCAGTTTGTCGAGCAGGGCCAGCACACTTTCGCGGTACTGCGGCAGGCCTGCGATCAAATCCTGCTGGGCGCGAAATTTCTCCGCGACCCTTGCGAAAAAGTCCTGACTGGCCGCGGCGCGTTGGCCATGAACCTGCTCGATGCGCGCTTGCACATCGTCAGGCAGCGTCAGGTTGTCGACTTCTTCTAACAACGCCGCGTGCAACTTGCCGCCCAACAGATCGGTGTGGGGCAGGGCGCGGCGATAAAAGATCGCGTTGCCTTCGCGGCGCGTCGCCACCAGGTCGGCTTGTGCCAGTACCTTGAGATGGTGACTCATGCCGGACTGACCCATACCGAAGATCTGCGCCAGCTCCAGAACCCCAAACGAATCGTTGGCCAGCGCGCGCAATACATTCAGCCGCAGCGGATCGCCGCCGGCCTTGCACAGGGCCGCCAGCTCGTCGCAATCGTCATGGCGAATGGAAGGCACACGTAAGTTCATAGGGCTGGCAGTCTAGAGAGGGGTGGAATTCATCGCAAGGGCAATATCAAAAAGTTTTGATATTGCTCGATCAATGGCGCTTTTTATTGCACTTCTCACTCGCCGGTTAACTCTACAAACGAGTAGCGGAAAGGTTTCACCAACAGAAAGCGCCGCTATCCATTGGAAAAACGCCCCCGGATGACTATCTGTCATTGCCCCGAGGCGCTCCGGTGAGGGAAAATGCCCTCCTTTTTTCCGTTTCGACTTACCAGAACCCAGGAGATCAGCGATGCCTAGCCGTCGTGAGCGTGCCAACGCCATTCGTGCCCTCAGCATGGATGCCGTGCAAAAAGCCAACAGCGGCCATCCCGGTGCCCCTATGGGTATGGCAGATATCGCCGAAGTGCTTTGGCGCGACTACCTCAAGCACAACCCGAGCAATCCATCGTTCGCCGACCGTGACCGCTTCGTGCTGTCCAACGGCCACGGCTCGATGTTGATCTACTCGCTGCTGCACCTGACCGGTTACGACCTGTCGATCGACGACCTCAAGCAGTTCCGTCAATTGCACAGCCGCACCCCGGGCCACCCGGAATTCGGTTACACCCCGGGCGTTGAAACCACCACCGGCCCGCTGGGTCAGGGTCTGGCCAACGCCGTCGGTTTCGCCCTGGCAGAGAAAGTCCTGGGCGCGCAGTTCAACCGTCCAGGCCACGACATTGTTGATCACCACACCTATGTGTTCCTGGGTGATGGCTGCATGATGGAAGGCATTTCCCACGAAGTCGCTTCCTTGGCCGGCACTCTGGGTCTGGGCAAGCTGATCGCTTTCTACGATGACAACGGCATCTCCATCGACGGCGAAGTCGAAGGCTGGTTCACCGATGACACCCCGAAGCGTTTCGAAGCCTACAACTGGCAGGTGATCCGCAACGTTGACGGTCACGACCCGGAAGAGATCAAGACCGCCATCGAAACCGCGCGCAAGAGCCCGCTGCCGACCCTGATCTGCTGCAAGACCACCATTGGTTTCGGTTCGCCGAACAAGCAGGGCAAGGAAGACTGCCACGGCGCTCCATTGGGCGACGCGGAAATCGCCCTGACCCGCAAGGCGCTGAACTGGAACTACGGCCCGTTCGAAATCCCGGCCGACATCTATGCCGAGTGGGATGCCAAAGAAAAAGGTCGCGCCGCTGAAGCCGAATGGGATCAGCGTTTCGCTGCCTACTCCGCTGCGTTCCCGACCGAAGCCAACGAACTGGTACGTCGCCTGAGCGGCGAACTGCCGGCCGACTTCTCGGAAAAAGCTTCGGCTTACATCGCTGAAGTCGCGGCCAAAGGCGAAACCATCGCCAGCCGTAAAGCCAGCCAGAACACCCTGAACGCATTCGGCCCGCTGCTGCCGGAACTGCTTGGCGGCTCCGCTGACCTGGCCGGTTCCAACCTGACCCTGTGGAAAGGTTGCAAAGGCGTCAGCGCTGAAGATGCCAGCGGCAACTACATGTACTACGGCGTGCGCGAATTCGGCATGACCGCAATCATGAACGGCGTGACCCTGCACGGCGGCCTGGTGCCTTACGGCGCGACCTTCCTGATGTTCATGGAATACGCCCGCAACGCCGTGCGCATGTCCGCGCTGATGAAGAAGCAAGTGATCCACGTCTACACCCACGACTCCATCGGTCTGGGCGAAGACGGCCCGACGCACCAGCCGATCGAGCAACTGACCAGCCTGCGTACCACACCGAACCTCGACACCTGGCGTCCAGCCGATGCCGTTGAATCGGCCGTGGCCTGGAAAAACGCGCTGGAGCGTAAGGACGGCCCTTCGGCGCTGATCTTCTCGCGTCAGAACCTGCAACACCAGGAACGCGATGCCGGCCAGATCGCCGCCATCAGCCGTGGCGGTTATGTACTGAAGGACTGCGCAGGCGAGCCTGAGCTGATCCTGATTTCGACCGGTTCGGAAGTCGGTCTGGCGGTTCAGGCTTACGACAAGCTGACCGAGCAGGGCCGCAAGGTGCGTGTGGTTTCCATGCCGTGCACCAGCGTGTTCGATGCTCAGGATGCGGGCTACAAGCAAGCCGTGCTGCCGTTGCAAGTCAGCGCACGTATCGCCATCGAAGCGGCACACGCCGACTTCTGGTTCAAGTACGTGGGTCTGGAAGGTCGCGTGATCGGCATGACCACTTACGGCGAATCGGCTCCGGCTTCGGCACTGTTCGAAGAGTTCGGCTTCACCCTGGAAAACATCCTGGGTCAGGCTGAAGAGCTGCTGGAAGACTAAGCAGTACGAATGCGGTGGCCCCAGCCACCGCATTCCCCTGTAGGAGCTGCCGGAGGCTGCGATCTTTTGATCTTGATCTTAAAAAAACAGGATCAAAAGATCGCAGCCTCCGGCAGCTCCTACAGGGGGTTGTGTTGTAGCGAATATTATCGAGAACCCCATGCCTCAACCGCGTCCTTACAAAGTTGCACTCAACGGCTACGGCCGGATTGGTCGTTGCGTCTTGCGTGCGTTGTTTGAGCGAGGCGAGAAAGCCGGGTTTGAAATTGTCGCGATCAACGACCTGGCCGACATGGCCAGCATCGAATACCTGACACGCTTCGACTCCACCCATGGCCGCTTTCCTGGCGAGGTGCGAGTAGAAGGCGATTGTCTGCATATTAATGGTGACTGCGTGAAGGTTCTGCGCAGTGCCACCCCCGAAGGCATTGATTGGGCGTCGCTGGGCGTCGATCTGGTGCTTGAGTGTTCCGGTGCCTATAACACCCGTGAAGACGGCCAGCGCTTTCTCGACGCCGGCGCACCACGCGTGTTGTTCTCGCAGCCGATGGCCAGCGAGGCAGATGTCGACGCCACCATCGTCTACGGCGTCAATCAGGATTGCCTGACCGGCGACGAACTCTTGGTGTCCAACGCCTCCTGCACCACCAACTGCGGCGTGCCGCTGTTGCGCTTGCTCGACAAGGCGATCGGCCTCGATTACGTGTCGATCACCACGATTCACTCGGCGATGAACGATCAGCCAGTGATCGACGCCTATCATCACGAAGACCTGCGCCGCACCCGTTCGGCGTTCCAGTCGGTGATCCCGGTGTCCACCGGTCTGGCGCGCGGTATCGAGCGCCTGCTGCCGGAACTTGCCGGGCGAATTCAGGCCAAAGCCGTACGCGTGCCGACGGTCAACGTGTCCTGCCTCGACATCACGATGCAGACCGCCACCGCGACCGACGCCAACGAAGTCAACCGGATCCTGCGCGAGGCTGCCACCAGTGGTCCGCTCAAAGGCCTGCTCGCCTATACCGAGCTGCCGCACGCCAGTTGTGATTTCAACCATGACCCACATTCGGCCATCGTCGATGCCAGTCAGACCCGTGTTTCCGGCCCCAAGCTGGTGAACATCCTGGCCTGGTTCGACAACGAATGGGGTTTTGCCAACCGAATGCTGGACGTTGCAGAACACTATCTGCAAACAGCAACTTCAAAAAAACCGTAGGAAGTGCGACCCATGACCGTGTTGAAGATGTCCGACCTCGATCTGCAAGGTAAGCGCGTATTGATCCGCGAAGACCTCAACGTCCCAGTCAAGGACGGTGTTGTCACCAGCGACGCGCGTATCCTGGCTTCGCTGCCGACCATCAAGCTGGCCCTGGAAAAAGGCGCGGCCGTGATGGTCTGCTCGCACCTTGGCCGTCCGACCGAAGGCGAGTTCTCCGCCGAGAACAGCCTCAAGCCAGTCGCTGACTACCTGAGCAAGGCGCTGGGCCGTGAAGTGCCGCTGGTGGCTGATTACCTCGGTGGCGTTGACGTCAAGGCCGGCGACATCGTGCTGTTCGAAAACGTGCGCTTCAACAAAGGCGAGAAAAAGAACGCTGACGAACTGGCCCAGCAATACGCTGCCCTGTGCGACGTGTTCGTGATGGACGCTTTCGGCACCGCTCACCGTGCCGAGGGTTCGACCCACGGCGTGGCCAAGTTCGCCAAAGTAGCGGCCGCTGGTCCACTGCTGGCCGCTGAACTGGATGCACTGGGCAAAGCGCTGGGCGCGCCGGCTCAGCCAATGGCGGCCATCGTTGCCGGCTCCAAGGTGTCGACCAAACTCGACGTGCTGAACAGCTTGAGCCAGATCTGCAATCAACTGATCGTCGGCGGCGGCATCGCCAACACCTTCCTCGCGGCGGCCGGTCACCCGGTAGGCAAATCGCTGTACGAACCGGATCTGCTCGACACCGCGCGCGCTATCGCTGCCAAAGTCAGCGTGCCGTTGCCGGTTGACGTTGTGGTTGCCAAAGAATTCGCTGAAACCGCCGAAGCCACCGTCAAGCTGATCGCTGACGTTGCTGCCGACGACATGATTCTGGACATCGGTCCGCAAACCGCAGCCAACTTCGCCGAACTGCTGAAGTCGTCGAAAACCATTCTGTGGAACGGCCCGGTCGGCGTGTTCGAATTCGACCAGTTCGGCAATGGCACCAAAGTGCTGGCCCAGGCGATCGCTGAAAGCTCGGCGTTCTCCATTGCTGGCGGTGGCGACACCCTGGCCGCGATCGATAAATATGGCGTGGCTGAGCAAATCTCCTACATTTCCACCGGTGGTGGCGCGTTCCTCGAATTCGTCGAGGGCAAAGTGCTGCCAGCCGTTGAAGTCCTGGAAAGCCGGGCCAAGGCCTGAGGCCGCCCGTTTGGCCAGGCAAAGGAGTGTTTACATGGTCAAGTCGTTAGCACTGTTGTTGCTGACCGGTACGCTTGCGGCCTGCGGGAGTAACCCGAAGGCCGAAGCGACGCCGGCACCGAGCGAGTCGCAGAAGGGCTGCTATCAGGCCGACTGGCAGGCCGAAACCAACCCGGTGCTGAACAAGCGATCCGGGCCGGACGGTCTGGACAAATACGAGACGCAAACCCCGGCCAAGGAACATGGTTGTCCTTGACGGGTCTGACTCTTTAACTCAGGGCTGGCGGCGTGCGCCGTCAGTCGAGGAACACGGATGAAAGGCTTGATCGCCATTGCGGCATTGGCATTGTTGGGCGGTTGCGCGCAGTTGAACCTGTTTCAGTCGTCTACCCCGGCAGATAACTGGACCACCTGGACCTGCGACAGCCAGGCCAAAGTGCTGTGGCGCTACGCCGACGCCGGCCAGAAGGAAGTCGACGTTCGACTGGGTGGCGGTGATCAGGTCTATCGCCTGAAAGAAGAGCCGGGCGCCTCGGGCACGCTGTACAGCGACGGCATGCTGGCGTTTCACGTCAAGGGTGACGAAGGCCTGGTGTACTGGGTCGCCACCAATGACCTGATCGGCCGCGGCTGCAAGGCGCAATAACTGACACACCGCAGGCCCATTGTAGGCCTTCGCCTGCTCGCGATAGCGGTATGACAGTCGCTGCAATATTGACTGCAAGATGGCTATCGCGAGCAGGCTCACTCCTACAGGGGTTCTGCGCAGTTCTGAAGAATTGGCTTTATCGAATCACCAGACCGGGCCTCGACCCCCGATCTGCAATCACTTGAATAGCCGCCGCCGCTCCGGCAGGCTGGCACGATTAACGACCCTCAACCGGGAGAGACACACACAATGGCACTTATCAGCATGCGCCAGATGTTGGACCACGCAGCCGAGTTCGGCTACGGCGTTCCAGCCTTCAACGTCAACAATCTTGAGCAGATGCGCGCCATCATGGAAGCCGCTGACAAGACTGACTCCCCGGTGATCGTTCAGGCTTCGGCCGGCGCTCGCAAATACGCCGGCGCACCATTCCTGCGTCACCTGATCCTGGCCGCGATCGAAGAATTCCCGCACATCCCGGTGTGCATGCACCAGGACCACGGCACCAGCCCTGACGTCTGCCAGCGTTCGATTCAACTGGGCTTCAGCTCGGTAATGATGGACGGCTCGCTGGGCGAAGACGGCAAGACCCCGACCGACTACGACTACAACGTCCGCGTTACCCAGCAAACCGTGGCCATGGCTCACGCCTGCGGCGTATCGGTAGAAGGCGAGCTGGGCTGCCTGGGTTCGCTGGAAACCGGCATGGCCGGTGAAGAAGACGGCATCGGCGCCGAAGGCGTTCTGGATCACAGCCAAATGCTGACCGACCCGGAAGAAGCCGCTGACTTCGTCAAGCGCACCCAAGTCGATGCTTTGGCCATCGCCATCGGCACCAGCCACGGCGCCTACAAGTTCACCAAGCCACCTACCGGTGACGTGCTGGCGATCGACCGCATCAAGGAAATCCACAAACGCATCCCGAACACCCACCTGGTGATGCACGGTTCGTCCTCGGTGCCACAAGAGTGGCTGGCGATCATCAACCAGTACGGCGGCGACATCAAAGAAACCTACGGCGTACCGGTTGAAGAAATTGTCGAAGGCATCAAGTACGGCGTGCGCAAAGTCAACATCGACACCGACCTGCGCCTGGCGTCCACCGGTGCGATGCGTCGCCTGATGGCCACCAACCCAAGCGAATTCGACCCACGTAAATTCTTCGGCGCCACCGTGACCGCGATGCGTGATGTGTGTATCGCTCGTTATGAAGCGTTCGGTACTGCCGGTAATGCTTCGAAGATCAAACCGATCTCGCTGGAAGCGATGTATCAGCGGTATTTGAAGGGTGAGTTGAACGCTAAGGTGAACTAAGCCTGAGTGTTAACTAGCGTTATGAAAAACCCGCCGAGAGGCGGGTTTTTTTGCAGCTGCGATTTTTGGAGGTAAAAGCTATCCAAAAGTGAGAGCAAAGTGTGAGGCGGATTGCTGGATGGCAATGATCACATGGGGCGCTTGTTCTCGATATTCGGGGTAGCGCTTAAGCACGGATTCAACCGCCGTCAGCATTCGTTGAATGCGCTCCTTGGGTTGCTCGATCCCGCAGGTTTCTGCGAACTCCAAAACTCCTTGTCGCGAGGCAAACATTGATTTGTTACCTGCCAGATCCAGTGCCAAAACATCTTCGGGAATATACGCCGTGGTGTTGACGATGTCGTAGGCCGGGGCCAGACGTGCATCCCGTTGCGTTGGATTGGAATAGAGCAAGCCGAAGTTTTTCAAATGGGCATCGCCGTTGCCAACAATGCAGCTCAGGGCGACAGTATCGAAGAGTTGGTCGAGGGAAGAGCTTACATTTTCCGCCGGACAGAACACTCGGATTGCCTTGGCGATTGCCGCATAGCTTTTGCTGTACTTCTGATTGGCTGAAAGCCCCATCAGTACCGCCATGTCTTCAAAGCCTATTGGATTGAACTGGTCGTCGCGATCAAAACGACGCATGACAAATAGCTTGCCGTTGTTTGAAAGGTAAAAAGGAGGCACGGGGATGCCTGCCTCTTTGGCCATGGACATGCACAGGAACTCATTGATCGCCAGCCCCGGAAATTCATCGCGACCACTTTTGATGATCAGATCCGAAGTTTTCGAGGTCACTCGGGGTAATTCAATTCCGTTCTGCTCCGGTACCAGCACCTTGGGCTGAACACCTGAAATGCCAGCTCGAAGGATGTAGCGATCTAGAAGGTCGGCGAAGATATCTTCTGTACCGTCCCAGGTCAGAATCTCATCAAGCTTCTCTCCTGGAAATTGTTGTTCCTCCAGCAAGGAATCAACTGTTTCAGAGCGCACTTGAACTCGGCCAATGGGCGAAGAGCTGCCGGAGAGCGCCAGTAAAAGCATCGGGTCGACATTTACGGTTTTGGCCAAGCGATTGCGCAATTGCTCAAGCACGTAGCCTTCCGGCAGATTCATCTGGAAGACAGGGTGCAGCTCACGCCGACGAAATTCGTCATGCCGTACGGGCATCGACAAGCTGATTGCCGTAGCAGGCAACGCATCTGCGTGATATCGGAACGTAAAATCTTCGGTATCGCTGAAAATCCAGCCGCTGTTCCCCTCAGGGGTGCTGACCTGGAGCGAGGACATTTTCATTCGAATAAATCCCCAAGCTCTTCAAGGGTTGGCATGGCGGCTGGAACGACGGCGAGTTCACAATCCAGCGCACCCAAAACACGTGCATACGCGATCATGCCGACGGATAAAGTGCCTTTCTCTACTGCGATGACTTTGTGCCGTGTCAGCCCAGCCAAGTCGGCAAGCTGTGCTTGCGTCAGGCCGCGATTTATACGTTTTTCACGTAACTGAGCGCCGAGACGGCTAATCAATAGGGAATAATCCATGTGTCGTTACCGTGACATTTAAGATTTAATGTAGCGTATACGGAACACTTTATCCATTTGTCAGTGATGACTCTTTTTCGTCACTGCGATGACAGAAAAGACTACGGCCCATTTGAACCCCTGTAGGAGTGAGCCTGCTCGCGATGGCGGTGGATCAGTCAGCACAGATGCTGGATGTTGGTCCGTCATCGCGAGCAGGCTCACTCCTACAGTTGGATCGGATGTGAACCGTAGGAAATCGGCTGGCTTTGAGGCCGTCATCGTTGGCAAGCCAACTCCCACAGGGTTTGGGGGGCTCGGCGAAGTTATTTATCGTGATCGATGTCGAGTTTGGAGAAGGTTACCTGGCCACCTTCACTGGTATATCCGGTGTTGTCCTGCACATAAACCCCGGCCTTGAAGTACAACGGCTTGTTACGCCACGTCGCGCTGATTTGTGAATCCCATTGATAACCCGCCGCGCTGATGCCGAGCGCACCGCCGGGGCTGAGGTGAATGAGGTAGTTGAATTCGTTGTCCAGTTTGATCCCGGTAGCCAAGGTGATGACGCGGCTTTCGTCATCGTCCGGGTGCATGCGGACTTTGATCACCAGGTTGCCGGTCTCGATTTTGGTCTTGTATTGGTATTCAAGTTTGACCAGCGGTTTCTGGCTTTCATAGGCGTGGATCTGGCCAATGACGATCTTGCCCGAACTCGGCACTTTGTTGACCGTGACCGTCGCGCGCAGCAAGTTGTCGGCGTCGGGGTAATACCAGTTGCGCAGCGTGCCGTTGCTATAGGTTTCGCGCAGTTCGGTGCGCGGGTAGATGGCGTTTTCGGTTTTTGACCCGGTAACCGGTGACCAGAAAAACAAGGTGCCGGTGTCGGAATGAAAGTACTGATCCTTGAAACCTTTGACCAGTTTGGAGGTTTCGACGGTGTATGGCGGGCTGCCGACGGGAACGCTGAGGTTCCAGGTTGCGAGATCGATCATGTCGGTTCTTCCACTCGATTCATCCTGAACGCGGGTGCCAGAAGCTCTAGTCCGCGCCTTTTGGGGGCGGCCTTTATAAGCGTAGAGGGATTTTTTGTTAATGCCCGTTTGGCAGATGATTGGCGTCAACATCCTGTCGAAATGCCATCTTTCCCGGTTTTCGGGGGCTGTAGCGGTGACCGTTAGTCGGCTAAACAAGGCATTGGCTAAATGATGGCGCGATGACAGCTTCTGCTTTTTCAGATCACGGACTAGAGTGATGGCTCAGTATGTGTACGGTTTTTACCGGAAACCGACCTGAATTCCCGACAAGAGAAGCAGCATGGAATGCGCGCAACCCCAGCCAGGTGAAGGCAGCTCTGTCCTATTGATCGTTGATGATTACCCTGAAAACCTGATCAGCATGCGCGCGTTGCTGCAGCGTCAGGATTGGCAGGTCATCACCGCTGCCTCCGGTTTCGAGGCGCTCAGCCTGTTGCTCGAACATGACGTCGATCTGGTGCTGCTGGATGTGCAGATGCCGGGCATGGACGGTTTCGAGGTCGCGCGGCTGATGCGCGGCAGCCAGCGCACACGCCTGACCCCGATCATTTTCCTCACCGCCAATGAGCAATCCCAGGATGCCGTGATCAAGGGCTATGCCAGTGGTGCGGTGGATTACCTGTTCAAACCGTTCGATCCGCAGATTCTCAAGCCCAAAGTGCAGGCATTGCTGGAGCACCAGCGTAATCGTCGCGCCTTGCAGCGTTTGAGTCATGACCTGGAAGTGGCGCGTGCCTTTAATGCCTCGGTGCTGGATAACGCCGCCGAGGGGATTCTGGTGGTGGGCGAGGACGGTTTGATCCGCTTCGCCAATCCGGCAATTTCGCGTCTGCTCAATGCGCCGGTCAAGGAGCTGGAGGGTAAGGAGTTTCTCGATTACCTGCAGAAACCGCATGTTCCGTTGTGGGCCGATTCCGATTTTTACGCCAGCTACAAACGTGGCGAAACATTAAGACTGCACGACGCATTATTGCGTACCGCGCCCGGCCAGCAGGTGCCAGTGGCCTTGTCCTGCGCGGCGCTACCCACAGAACAACACGCGATGGTGGTGACGGTTCTCGACATGTCGGTAGTGCGCCACCTGCACCAACAGCTCGAGTTCCAGGCCGTGACCGATCCGCTGACCGGGTTGCTCAATCGCCGAGGCTTTTACCAGACTGTGGAAAACCTGCTGCTGCGCGGTGAGCGCAGCGACAGCAGTTGGGTTCTGCTGTATCTGGACCTCGACGGTTTCAAACGGGTCAACGACTCATTAGGCCACGATGCCGGCGACCGTGTATTGCGTTGGGTTTCCGAGCAATTGAAGGCGTGCCTGCGCCCGTTCGACATTCTTGCGCGCATGGGCGGCGATGAATTCACCGCTTTGCTGGATCTGGAATTCCCGGAGCAGGCAGCGAAGATCGCCGAGAAACTCATCGAGCGTGTGTCGATCTGTCAGCAAATCGAGGGGCTGGATATCGCCCTTGGTGCGAGCATCGGCATTGCCACGTATCCGGATTGCGGTTCGAATCTCGACGGTTTGCTGCGTGCGTCCGACATTGCCATGTACGAAGCCAAGCGCGCCGGGCGTCAGCAATATCGCTTCTACGATCATGAAATGAACGGTCGCGCCCGTTCGCGCTTGATGCTTGAAGAAAGCGTGCGCACGGCCATCGAAAATCGCGATTTCAATCTGGTCTATCAGCCGCAGGTGGCGATCGACACGGGTCAGATACGCGGGTTTGAAGCGTTGTTGCGCTGGCAGCATCCCAGCGTCGGCGATGTGCCGCCGGGGCTTTTCCTGCCGTTGCTGGAAGAAGCGCGGCTGATCAGTCGGCTCGGCAGCTGGATCTATCATCGTGGCGCCGGCCAGCGCAAAGCCTGGGAAACCCTGTTTGCCGAGGATCTGGTGCTCGGCGTGAGTTTGAGCAACACCCAGTTCAGCCTGCCGAATCTGGTCACCGAGTTGCGCCAGGTCATGGAGCGGCACGCGCTGCAGCCGCGACAGCTGGAGGTCGAAGTTACCGAAGAAGCCTTGATGCAAAACCCTGACGAAACCCGCAAGCAGCTGCGTCTGCTGCGCAATCTCGGGGTGCGCGTGGCGCTCGACGACTTCGGTTCAGGGCCTTGCTCGCTGGCGCATTTGCGCGACCTTGAGCTGGATACGCTGAAGCTTGATCGGCATCTCATTGCGCGATTGCCGGACTCTGCGCGGGATGCGTCGCTGGTGAGTACCGTGATCAACCTGTGCAAACAATACGGTTTGCTGGTGATCGCCGAAGGCGTCGAAACCATTGAGCAATATCAGTGGTTGCAAGCCCACGGCTGTGAGTACGTGCAAGGTTTCCTTGTCGCGCGGCCATTGATCGCCGAAGACGCCGCGACCTTCGCCGAGCCCTTCGACTGGAGCGCGCTGCCCGGTTGAATTCGCTACACTGGCGCACCTTTTTTCGAACCGTGTCGCCCGTCCATGACTGTGTTGAAGTACCTCCAGGCCTATCCCGCGCAATTACAGGATCAGGTGCGCCAACTGATCGCCGAAGGGCGCTTGGGTGATTACCTCAATCAGCGTTATTCGGGACGGCACGATGTGCAGAGCGACAAGGCGCTGTACAGCTACGCGCTGGACCTGAAACAGGAATACCTGCGCAACGCGCCGGCCATCGATAAAGTGCTGTTCGACAACCGTCTCGACCTGACCCACCGCGCGCTGGGCCTGCACACCACGGTGTCGCGGGTGCAGGGCGGCAAGCTTAAGGCCAAGAAAGAGATTCGTATCGCCTCGTTGTTCAAGGAGGCTGCGCCGGACTTTTTGAAAATGATCGTCGTGCACGAACTGGCGCACTTCAAAGAGTCGGATCACAACAAGGCGTTTTATAAATTGTGCGAGCACATGCTGCCGGGGTATCACCAGGTCGAGTTCGATCTGCGCGTGTACCTGACCTGGCGCGACATGCAATAAACATCAAAAAATCACCACCCCTGTAGGCGCTGTCGCAGGCTGCGATCTTTTGACTTTCTAATCAACGGGGCCCATGCATGGACGTAAGCAAGACCAAAAGCAGTTTCTACCGCCGCCTCTACGTCGCCTACCTGATCGACAGCGGTCTGGCCCCGAGCGTGCCGACGCTGACCGAAGTCACCGGCATGCCCCGACGCACGGCGCAGGACACGATTGCGGCGTTGGCGGATCTGGATATCGTCTGTGAATTCGAGCAGGAAGAGGGCGCGCGTAATCACGCCGGGCGCTATCGGATTCGCGAGTGGGGGGCGATTGATCGCGGGTGGATCGAGCGCAATTTGCGGCAGATCAAGGCAGTTCTTGAATATCCCTGAGTCCTGCGGCGCCTGAGCTGACGCCTTCGCGAGCAGGCTCGCTCCCACAGTTGGAATGCGTTTCCCTGTGGGAGCGAGCCTGCTCGCGAAGGGGCACTTAAGGGCGACGCATCCCGATATGCGGAATGTCATCCTCCAGATATTCCTCACCTGCGACGACAAACCCGTACTTGCCGTAATACCCCTGCAAATGCGCCTGCGCCGACAGATAGATCGGCACTTGCGGCCAATGCTTCTCGGCCTGTTTCAGCGCTTGCTCCATCATTTCGTGCCCGAGCCCTTTGCCACGCCCCTGCGGTGCGGTAATCACGCGGCCGATCACCACGTCACCGCCCTGAGACTCCGGATCAAGCAGGCGCAGGTACGCCATCAACTGGTCATCCTCCCAACCCATCAAATGGTAGGTATCACCTTCCAGATCCTGGCCGTCGAGGTCCGGGTAGGCGCATTTCTGTTCGACCACGAACACGTCCGAACGCAGTTTCAACAGCGCATACAGCTGTTCCTTGCCCAAGTCGCTGTGATGTTTGCAGATCCACTCGATTGTCATTTGCCGATTCCTTGAACAGATCGCCCGATACTAAGCGCAGACGTCGAGGATGTCTGTATGGCGTAAGAGTCTGTGACAAAGATCAAAATGCCATCATTCCTTTCTCGCGATGCAGGGTTCTTTGTGTAATCTGCTGGAGAGCGCTGTGCACTGACTGCAATGAGCTAATGTTAGGGCCTGGGTTTTGCCGGTAAGGGGCCTTGGGGTTTTGACTGAAAACACGCCGGGCATTTCCGCCCGCTAAGGATTTTCAAGCATGCCGCGATTGCATCGAGCCTTTGCTTTGATCGGATTGCTGTTGCTGAGTCAAAGCGCTGCAGCGGAAAAGCTGCGGCTGGTGTTTGATATCTGGCCGCCCTTTACCGATGACACACTGGTCAATGGTGGCCTGGCCACCGACATTGTCAGCACCGCGCTGGCCCGGGCCGGTTACGCCAGCGATTATGAACAAGTGCCTTGGGCGCGGGCGCTGCTGGGGGTTGGCGAAGGGCGTTACGACGTGTTGGTCAACGCCTGGTACAACGACGAGCGCACGAAGCTCGGGCAGTTTTCCGCTGAGTATCTGCTCAACCGCATCCGCTTTCTGAAGCGCAAAGACACGCCGCTCGACTATTCCAGCTTGCAGCAACTGCACACCTATCCGATTGCCGTTGTGCGCGGTTATGCCTATTCGGCGCCGTTCGACGCCGACACGGCGTTGCAGAAAGTCCCTGTGCATAACTTCGCCATGGCCGTGCGCATGCTTGCGGCGGATCGGGTCAAGTTGACGCTGGAGGATGAGTATGTCGCGAAGTATTACCTGGCGCGCGAATCCGCCAAGGTGCGCAACGCGGTGGAGTTTTTGCCCAAGCCGTTGAGCGAGAACAGCCTGCACATATTGGTCAGCCTGAAGAATCCGCAACATGAGCAGATTGTCGCGGGGTTTGATAAGGCGATTGCGGCGATGAAGGCGGATGGCAGTTATGATCGGCTGCTTCGCCAGCATGGGATGTGAGGGATAATCCAGAATCTTCGGTGCGGCAGATGGCCCCATCGCGAGCAGGCTCATTCCTACAATTTGGAATGCGATCCCCTGTAGGCGTGAGCCTGCTCGCGATGACTCCCTGTCAGCCAGCACTAACCTCACTGGTGTCCTTGATCAGGTGCGCCGCCAAGGTACGCAAGGGGCCCAACTGCCGACAAATCAACGCCAATTGCGTCTGCACCAACCGCTGCCCTTCATCAATCTCGTCGGCCATTTGTTCCAGCTCATTGGCCAGCGCTTCTTCTTCGTCACTCTGAATCGCAATAGGCTCTTTGCTCGCCAGACCTTGAGCAATTTCATCGATACTCGCCGCCAGTTTCACCCCGGCGCCATCAATCAGATGCTCGCGCACCTCCGCCGGCAACTGCGTCTCGCGATGGGCACCCAGCCCTGACAGATAACTCAACAAGGTGTGCGACAGCACCAGGAAGCGGAAACCCACGTCCGCTTCCTTCCTGAAATGCCCCGGCTCCATGAGCATGTTCGCCAGCGTCGTCGACAGCGCGGCGTCGGCGTTGTGCGCATTGCGTCGCGCCAGTCGGTAGGCGAGATCATCACTTTTGCCTGCGGCGTATTGCTGCATGATCTGCCGTAGATAGATGCTGTTGCAGGTCAGGGTGTTGGCCAGCACTTTGTTCAGGCGTCGACCCTGCCAGTCCGGCAGGAACAGCAACACGGTCAACCCTGCGATCAGGCTGCCGAGCAAGGTATCGAACAGCCGTGGCAGGAACAGCCCGTAACCATCGCCGACCTGGTTGAAGCAGAACAGCACCATGATGGTGATCGCCGCCGTCGCCAGGGTGTAACGGGTGGTGCGGTTGGTGAAGAACACCACGCCGGCGGCGATGGCGAAACACGACTGCACCAGCGGGCTCGGGAACAGATCGAACAACGCCCACGCCACGGTCAGGCCGATGGCCGTGCCGAAGATCCGCTGACCGAGTTTGCGTCGGGTCGCGCCGTAGTTCGGCTGGCAGACGAACAGTGTGGTGAGGATGATCCAGTAACCTTGCGACGGGTGAATCAAGTGCACCATGCCGTAGCCGATACTCAATGCCAGCGGCAGGCGCAGGGCATGACGGAAGAGCAAAGAGGTCGGCGTCAGTTGTGTGCGCAGGCGAATCCAGACGTCCTTGAAGTTGCGCGGTGAGCGGTCGAGCAGGCTGCTGTCGGTGGCATCGGCCAGGGCGTCCGGGTTGCTTGCGTCACTGAGCAAGCGGTCGAGCGTGCCGAGGTTGGCCGCCAGTGCGCGCAGCGAACGCAGCAGGCCGCGCCAGGCCGGGTTGCTCTGGATGCGCAGGTGTTCGAGAGAGGCGTCGAGGTCGCTCAGGGCTTCGGCGAAACTCGCGTCGTAAATGAACGGCTGACGCATCTGGATCGATTCGGCCAATGCGCGGCAGGCCTTGCCTTGCTGGCGCAGCAGGCGCTGGCAGCGGAACAGCACGTCACTGTGGAAAAACGCATCAGCGAGGGCGTTGTACGGATAGTGCGAAGAACTGGCGCGTTCGTGGATGTCCTGAGCGAGGAAGTACAGCTTCAGGTAACGGCTGACTTTCGAGCCGGGACGACCGTTGCCGACCCGGTGCAGGATGATTTCCTTGGCACTGTTCAGAGCCGCCACCACGCGACCGTTTTGCTGGGCCAGTTCCAGACGTCGCGCTTCGACGTCCATCTGCCTAATCGGTTCGAACAGCGAGGATTTCAGCTTCAAGTAAAAGCCCAGTTCGCGGAACAGTCGCGCCAGACTTTGCTGCACCGGTTGATTGGAAAACAGCGCCTGCCACAGCACCGAGAGCAAGCCGTACCACGCGGCACCGGCGACCAGCAGCATCGGTTCATGCCAGAAATCGGTGACCGCGCCACCGCGCTGATCGACGCCGATCATGGTGTACACCGACAGAATCAGCGTCGCCGAAGCAATCGCCCCGTAACGCTCGCCGAGCGCGCCGAGCATGGTCAGGCCGAAACTCGCCAGCGCCAGGGCGATGGCAAACACGATGGGGTAGGGGAAGAGCAATTCCACCGACAGCGCAGCGATGCTGAAGCACACCAGCGTCACGGCGAGGGCATTGAGGCGGCCCTGCCAACTGTCGTCGGTTTCGGCCAGGGCGCTGGCGATAATCCCCAGGAACAACGGGATTAACAGGCCCATTTCATCCTGATACCAACACAGCGCCATGCTGCCGGTCAGGGCGATGAACACCCGCACGCTGTAGCTGAATTTATCCAGCGCCCACAGGCGCCGCAAAGACTGACGAAACGAGGTCGAGGACATGAAGTGCGAAGGCCTTCCGAGGCGATGCCGCTAAATTGAGCCAGTAATGACGCCGACGCAATGGCGGCGATCACATCTGACAGCAAAAAGTGTTCCTTGATCGCCCGCTACCCCCTGTAGGAGCTGCCGAAGGCTCGGGCCGCGATCGGACGATCTTTTGATCCTGTTTTTCAAGATCAAGATCAAAAGATCGCAGCCTGCGGCAGCTCCTACAGGGGGAGTGTTGTTTCGGTCAGGCGTACTGCGCTGCAGCGTAGCCGGAGGCCCAGGCCCACTGGAAGTTGAAGCCGCCCAGGTGGCCGGTGACGTCGAGCACTTCGCCGATAAAGTACAGGCCGGGGCTTTTCAGCGATTCCATAGTCTTGGAGGATACTTCGCGGGTATCGACGCCGCCGAGTGTTACCTCGGCCGTGCGATAACCTTCAGTCCCCGCCGGTACGACTTTCCAGCTGCCGAGCTTCTCGGCGATCTCCGCCAGCTCAGCATGGGTGTACTGCTTCATCGGCTTGGACACGAACCAGTTGTCCGCGAGCAGATTGGCCATCTTCTTGGTGAAAATCTCTCCAAGCAGGGTTTTCAATTCACTGTTCGGACGCTCGGCTACTTGCTCTTGCAGCCAGCTCGCCGCGTCGTGATCCGGCAGCAGGTTGATCTCCACCGTATCGCCAGATTCCCAGAACGAGGAAATCTGCAAAATCGCCGGGCCGCTGAGGCCGCGGTGCGTAAACAGGATGTTCTCGCGAAAGCTCTGATCGTTGCAGCTGACCAGACAATCCACCGACGTCCCGGACAGCTCGGTGCACAATTCCTTGAGCTGATCAGTGATAGTGAACGGCACCAGCCCGGCGCGGGTCGGCAGCAATTCATGGCCGAACTGCTTGGCCACCTGATAACCAAAACCAGTGGCGCCCAGCGTCGGAATCGACAACCCACCAGTGGCGATCACCAGCGACTGGCACTGGACTTGGCCGAGAGTAGTGTCGAGCAGGTAACCGTTCTCGACTTTCTCGATGGTCTGGATCGACGTGTCGAGGTGCAGCTCGACGCCGACCTGATCGCACTCGGTCAGGAGCATTTCGAGGATGTCGCTGGATTTGTTATCGCAGAACAGCTGGCCGAGTTTTTTCTCGTGGTACGGCACGGCGTGTTTGCCGACCATGCCGATGAAATCCCACTGGGTATAACGCGCCAGTGCAGATTTGCAGAAGTGGGCATTCTGCGAGAGGAAATTGCTCGGCTCGGTGTACATGTTGGTGAAATTGCAGCGGCCACCGCCCGACATCAGGATTTTCTTGCCGGCCTTGTTCGCGTGGTCGAGCAGCAACACCTGACGCCCACGCCCGGCGGCGGTCAGTGCACACATCAACCCAGCGGCGCCAGCGCCAATGATCACGACTTCGGTAGAGCGCAAAACGGTGTCCTCACACAATGATCGTTCCCACGCTCTGCGTGGGAATGCCGCCATGGACGCTCTGCGTCCGTTGTTATGTGACGCGGAGCGTCACGGGATGCATTCCCACGCAGAGCGTGGGAACGATCAGGTCAGAGGATGCGTACGCGCAGCGAACGGCCTTTGATCTTGCCGTCGTTCAGGCGCTGCAAGGCTTGCATGGCGACGGTGCGGTCAACGGCCACGTACGCCTGGAAGTCGAAGATCGCGATCTTGCCAACCTGTGCACCCGGAATACCGGCATCGCCAGTCAGTGCGCCAAGAATGTCGCCCGGACGCACTTTGTCTTTACGGCCAGCGCCGATGCACAGCGTGGTCATCGGCGGCTGCAGCGGCGCGAGGCCCTGGGACTTGAGGTTATCGACCTGATCCCAGTTCAGCGGCGACTTCTGCAGTTGCTCGATGGCCTGCGCGCGATGCGCTTCACCCGGAGCAACCAGGCTGATCGCGATGCCTTTTTCGCCAGCGCGACCGGTACGGCCAACGCGGTGAATGTGGATTTCCGAATCGCGGGCCAACTCGACGTTGATCACCATGTCCAGTGCATCGATGTCCAGACCACGGGCGGCGACGTCGGTGGCGACCAGTACCGAAGTACTGCGGTTGGCAAACATCGCCAATACCTGATCGCGATCACGCTGTTCCAGATCGCCGTGCAGGCCGACGGCGGAAATGCCTTTGGCGGTCAGGTGATCAACGGTTTCCTGCACTTGCTGCTTGGTGAAGCAGAACGCCACGCAGGACGCCGGACGGAAGTGGTGCAGGACTTTGGTCACGACGCCCATACGATCTTCCGGGGAGATCTCGTAGAAACGCTGCTCGATCTGCGTGTCATCGTGGAATGCTTCGGCTTTCACCGTTTGCGGATCACGCATGAACTTGGAGGCCAGTTGCTTGATGCCCACCGGGTACGTGGCGGAGAACAGCAGGGTCTGGCGACGTTCCGGGGTCTTGACGATGATGTCTTCGATGGCGTCGTAGAAACCCATGTCGAGCATGCGGTCGGCTTCGTCGAGGATCAGCGTGTTCAGGCCGTCGAGGACCAGCGAACCCTTGCGCAGGTGCTGCTGGATACGGCCCGGGGTGCCGACGATGATGTGCGCGCCGTGTTCCAGCGAAGCGATTTGCGGGCCAAAGGACACGCCGCCGCACAGGGTCAGGACCTTGATGTTGTCTTCGGCACGGGCCAGACGACGGATTTCCTTGGCGACCTGGTCGGCCAGCTCACGCGTCGGGCAGATCACCAGCGCTTGGCAACCGAAGTAGCGCGGGTTGATCGGGTTCAACAGGCCGATACCGAAGGCGGCAGTCTTGCCGCTGCCGGTCTTGGCCTGGGCGATCAGGTCCATCCCCTTGAGGATCACCGGCAAGCTCTGCGCCTGGATCGGCGTCATCTGGGCATAACCGAGGGATTCGAGGTTAGCCAGCATGGCGGCGGACAGCGGCAGAGTATTAAAAGCGGTGGCGATGGTGGTCACGGGACTGGCCTGCAAAACAAAATGTCGCGCAGTGTAGCAGCCCCGTGCCACTTTCTTCGAAAGTTCTGGACGAACAGCGACTAAAACCACTGAACCCCTGTTGTGCAGGAACTCATCTGTGGCGAGGGGATTTATCCCCGTTGGGGTGCGCAGCACCCCCTATACCTGCCACCTCGGTACATCAGACCGATCGCATTCAACTTTTTGGGGCTGCTGCGCAACCCAACGGGGATAAATCCCCTCGCCACAAAAGCCTTTAGCACAAGGGCTATCATTAAAATCCCCTCCCCACAGAAACTCTTCAGCACCCATCAGTGTTCGATGTGCTCTTCCGGCCGTTTGGCGCGGCGTCCGTCTTCTTTCGACAGTTGCGAGAAGATCGTCGCCGCGAGCATCGCCATGATCCCGACGGTAACAAACGTCAGCTGGAACGCACCGAGCACGGTCTCGACGCCATCGTTGCCGACCTCCGCCGTGAACCCTCCGAGCAACGCACCGGCGCAGGCAACGCCAAGGCTCAACGACAACTGCGCCACCACCGAGAGCAAACTGTTGCCGCTACTGGCGCTCGCATCATCCAGGTCGATCAGCGTCACCGTGTTCATCGCCGTAAATTGCAGCGAGTTGATCGCCCCCAGAATTGCCAGCAGGCACAACAGCAACCAATACGGCGTCTGCTCGCTGACCAGGCCCATGCTCGCCAACATGATCCCCAGTGCCAGCGTGTTGCCGGTGAGGACGATGCGATAGCCAAGCCGCTCGATCAATGGTCGCGCCACCCACTTGGCGATCATCGCTGCAGCGGCCAGCGGCAGCATGCTCATTCCCGCTTGCGACGGCGAATAACCCAACGCCACCTGCAACAGCAGCGGCACCAGAAACGGCAACGCACCGCTGCCCAGACGCGCAAACAGGTTGCCGAGAATGCCGACGGCAAACGTGCGGGTCTTGAACAGCGACGGGGCGAACAGCGGGTTTTCGATGTGCCCGGCGCGCAACCAGTACGCCGCCAGGCAGGCCATGCCGCCGAACAGCAGCAACATCACGCGCAGGTGCGGCAGGTGCAGTTCGCCGAGGCCTTCCATGGCGATGGTGATGAGGATCATCGCCGCGCCGAATAGCAGGAAACCCAAACTATCGAAGCGAGTGCGCTCGGTGCCGCGCAGGTCGGGAATGAACTTCCACACCGCGTAGCAACCGATCACACCGACCGGCAGGTTGATCAGGAAAATCCAGTGCCACGTCAGGTACTCAACCATCCAGCCGCCCATGGTCGGGCCGATCAGCGGGCCGAGCAGGCCGGGGATGGTGATGAAACCCATGATCCGCACCAGTTCGGAGCGCGGATAAGCGCGCAGCACCACCAGTCGCCCGACCGGCAACATCAACGCGCCGCCCAAGCCCTGAATGACCCGCGCGCCGATCAGCATGCTCAGGCTGCTCGACAGTGCACAGAGCAGCGAGCCGAAGCTGAACAGCAGGATCGCGCCGAAGAAGATTTTCTTGGTGCCGAAACGGTCGGCGATCCAGCCTGAGGCGGGGATCAACAGCGCCACGGTGAGCATGTAGGAGATGACCACGCCCTGCATGCGCAACGGATCTTCGGCGAGATCGCGGGCCATGGCTGGCAGCGCAGTGTTGAGGATGGTCCCGTCGAGGGACTGCATGAAGAACGCAATGGCCACGACCCACGGCAACCAGCGGGCGGTGATGGCGTCGAGAGGCGGGCGGTTGGGCATGAAACCTCTTGTTTGTCTGTTTGATGATCGTTCCCACGCTCTGCGTGGGAATGCCTCAACGGACGCTCCGCGTCCGCTTTCGGCAGGGACGCGGAGCGTCCCGGGCTGCATTCCCACGCAGAGCGTGGGAACGATCGCTGTCAGAGAGTCAGCGTAAGTCGGCTAACCAGCGCCCCCGGCAGCAATGCTGACGAGGTATTGCGCTGGCTGTAGGTACTCGCCGACAGCAGCAACTCACGCTCGGCGGTCAACGCTTCCAGCTGCGAACCGAGCAGGCTGTAAGCGCTGTCGTCAAAACGCATGGTGCTCACCGGTGCCTGAATCTCGCCGTTCTCCACCCAGAAGGTCGCAAACCGGGTCATGCCGGTCATGCGCGCCGCCGGTTGGTCCGAGAAGTTCAGGTACCAAAGATTGCTGATGTACAACCCGGTGCCCAACTGCTTGAGGATTTCCGCTTGCGGCAGATCACCGGCGGCCATGTTCAGCGCGCTCGGCGATTCACCACCGCTGGCGCCGTTAGCCGTCAGGCCATATTCCGCGGCACTGCGTGAGCCGACCAGTTGATCGCCAGCCTTGCCCTCGACGATCAAGCGCAAATCGCTGCGCGGATAACCTTCACCGGAAAACGCCGGGCTCAGCGATTCGCTGACTTTCTCGTCCAGCGACACCAACGGGCTGAACGCCTGATCGCCGACATACAGCTTCTGCAGCGGGCTGCTTTTGCTGGCAATCGACTGCGCCGAGAAACCACCCCAGCTCAACATGCCCATGATTTCTTCCAGCGCCGCTGGTGCCAGGTACGCACGGTACTGCCCCGGCGCCAGTGTGCGCAGCGGACGCCCGAGAAATTCCAGTTGCTCGCGAGCCTGCTGGAAACGCTTGGCGAAACCTTCACTGCTCCAGTCATGCCCGGCGTAGCTGGCTTTCACCGCTTCGCCGTTGTCATGGAACAGGCTGAAATCAAAGTTGAAGCTGTTGGCCTGATGCCAGCCAAACGCCCCCGAAGAACTGGCGAAACCACGGCTGATCGGGCCGGCGGCATAAAAGCCAACCAGGTCCAGACCTTCAGCAGCAGCGCAGATTTCATCGACAACCTGTTCAGTGTCCGGCAGTGGATGTTCCTGCACGTTCTGGCTCTGCCAGCCGTTGTGGTTGAGCAGCAAATACGGATCCTGTGGCAGCAGCGGCAGGGTTTCGCGCAGTTGTTGCAAGCCTTCGGCGAGGCGTTGCAGATCGCCTTCCTGATCACCGGACAGGGTGACTTGCAGGTCGGCGTGACGCCCGTCGTTGATCAGCTTCAGAACGATGTTGGCCTGCTGCACCTGCCCAGCCTGACGCACCTTGGCGTGGTTGAAACGCACGAACGCCGAAGACTCGGCAGCGTAGCTGAGGGTGAACTGCTCTGGCTCGCGCACGCTGTCGCGCAGCCAGTTGACCATGACCTTGAAGGCGTCGGACTGACTCTTCGAAATACTCATCAGGCGTCTCCCCCAAACACATCAACGTTGCTGAATACGCAGGCCGGCGAAGCGTGGCCGACGCGGATCACCTGGTTCGGTTCGCCCTTGCCGCAGTTCGGCGTGCCCAGCACCTTGACGGTGTTGGCGTCGCCGACAGCGCGCAGGCTTTTCCAGAAGTGCGCGGAAATCGCCCGGTAGTTCGGGTTTTTTACCACGCCTTTGAGTTCACCGTTTTCGATCAACTGACCCCATTCGCAACCGAACTGGAATTTATTGCGCGCATCGTCAATCGACCACGAACGGTTGGTGCTCATCAAAATGCCGTGCTCGATGCCTTTGATCAACTGCTCAAGCGGCTGGTCGCCCGGTTCGATATTGAGGTTGGCCATGCGGTCGATCGGCGCGCGGTTCCAGCCGCAGGCGCGGCTGTTGGCGACGCCGTCCATCCCGGCACGGAACTGCGACAGTGCACCACCGAGTGGCCGCAGCAGCAGGCCTTCGCGAATCAGGAATTGTTTGTTGGCTTTAGTGCCGTCGTCGTCATGGCCGTAGCTGGCGAGTTCTTCGGGGATGCCCGGATCAAAGGTCACGTTGAGCAGTTTCGAGCCGTATTGCAGGCTGCCGAAGTCGCTGGCTTTGACGAAACTGGTGCCGGCGTAATTGCGCTCATCGCCGAGGATGCGGTCGAGTTCCAGCGGGTGGCCGATGGATTCGTGGATCTGCAGCATCATTTGATCGGGCATCAACAGCAGGTCGCGCGGGCCTTGCGGGGTGTTCGGTGCGAGCAGCAGTTGCAGCGCCTGATCGGCGACTTGCGGGCCGGCGCCGATCAGGCCGCAACGGCTGATCACGTCGGCGCTGCCCTGTTGGCCGAAGTTCTCGCGGCCGAGGCTGCGGGTCTGGCTGTCGTTGCCGTCGTAGGCGGTGACGTCGAGGCCTGGGTAGACGAAGCGCTGGGCCTGGCGCAGTTCCGCCCCGGCGCTGCTCAGGTAGATCTGTTCGACGTGGGTGATGCCGATGCTCACTTCCCAGTTCACCAGGCGCTCATCCTTTGGCACCGAGGCGGATTCCGCGCCGAGCAGCTCGAAGCATTCGCTCAGCGACGGGAAGGGTTGTTCGAGATTGGGTGAAAAGTAATCAGCACGGTCGCTGGACACCGGCTGATCGCGCAGATCGAGCAAGGCGTGCGGCTTGAGGCGGCGAGCTTGCTGCTCGGCGCGCTCAAGCGCGGCTTGCAGGCCTTGCTGCGAGAGGTCGTTGGTCGCCGCATAGGCCTCAACGCCATTGACACGAACGGTGAGCATCGCGCCTTCGTCACGGCTCAGGCTCGGCGGTTCGGCGACGTTCTTGCGCACCGACAGGTACTGGCCGGACTCGCGTACATACCGCAGGGAAAAAAACTCAGCGCCCGTGCGCAAGGCAGCGAAGCGCTGCTTGAGCTGGGGGTGGAAATCGAACATTCGGGAACCTCCTTGTAAGGGGGGAAGCGGTCGAGCGACGGCGGGGAGGGGGTGAAACGGTTGCGCGAGGTCTAGAGTAGGCCTGCGTGGGGGTAGGATCAAGTGAAGAGGGGGTGTAGGAGGATTTACTGTGCGAGGCAGGAGATCGTTCCCACGCTCTGCGTGGGAACGCCGCCATGGACGCTCTGCGTCCGCTGTGTGACGCAGAGCGTCACGGGATGCATTCCCACGCGGAGCGTGGGAACGATCACTTCAACTTACTGAGCAGCCGGGGTGATATCACGCATCGGCTTGCCTTTGACCGGCGCATCGCCCGCGACGTAGTACGGCGCGGTGCTGCGTGGCAGCGGTTGACGGCCACGGATCTTGTCGGCGATTTTCTCGGCGATCATGATCGTCGGCGCGTTCAGGTTGCCGGTGGTGATGATCGGCATGATCGAAGCATCGACCACACGCAGGCTCTGCATGCCGTGCACGCGACCTTCGCCATCAACCACAGCCATCTCGTCGGTGCCCATCTTGCACGAGCAGGACGGGTGGAACGCGGTTTCGGCGTGCTCGCGGATGAACTTGTCCAGTTGCTCATCGGTTTGCACTTCGATGCCCGGGCTGATTTCGCGGCCACGGAAAGCGTCCAGTGCCGGCTGTTGCATGATTTCTCGGGTCAGGCGGATGCCGTCGCGGAATTCCTGCCAGTCTTGCTCGGTAGCCATGTAGTTGAAGAGGATGCTCGGATACTCGCGCGGATCCTTCGACTTGGCCTGGATGCGACCACGGCTCGGCGAACGCATGGAACCCATGTGCGCCTGGAAACCGTGCTCTTTCACACCGTTGCTGCCGTTGTAGTTAATCGCCACCGGCAAGAAGTGGTACTGAATGTTCGGCCATTCGAACTCCGGACGCGAACGGATGAAACCGCCGGCTTCGAACTGGTTGCTGGCGCCGATGCCGGTGCCGTTGAACAACCACTCGGCACCGATGGCCGGCTGGTTGTACCAGAGCAGCGACGGGTACAGCGAAACTGGCTGGGTGCAGGCGTATTGCAGGTACAGCTCAAGGTGATCCTGCAGGTTTTCACCGACGCCCGGCAGATCGTGAACGACCGGAATGTCGAGCGAGTTCAGCAGTTCGGCAGGGCCGACACCGGAGCGCTGCAGAATCTGCGGCGAAGCGATGGCGCCGGAGCACAGCAGGACTTCCTTGCGTGCTTTGACTTCGACGCGCTCTTCAGCGGCGCCGATCAGGTAACGCACGCCAACGGCACGCTTGCCTTCAAACAGAATCTTGTCGGTCAGGGCGTGGGTGACGATGGTCAGGGCCGAACGCTTTTTAGCGGTGTCGAGGTAACCACGGGCGGTGGAAGCACGACGGCCTTTCGGCGTGACGGTGCGATCCATCGGGCCGAAGCCTTCCTGCTGGTAACCGTTCAAGTCTTCGGTGCGCGGGTAACCGGCCTGTACACCAGCTTCAACCATGGCGTGGAACAGCGGGTTGTTGCCAGCCTTCGGCGTGGTCACGCTGACCGGGCCTTCGCCACCGTGGTAGTCGTTCGGGCCGATGTCACGGGTTTCGGCTTTGCGGAAGTACGGCAGGCAGTCGAGATACGACCAGTTTTCCAGCCCCGGCAGTTTCGCCCAGCCGTCGTAGTCCATCGCGTTACCGCGGATGTAGCACATGCCGTTGATCAGCGAAGAACCGCCGAGGCCTTTGCCGCGACCGCATTCCATCCGGCGACCGTCCATGTGTGGCTCGGCGTCGGTTTCGTAAGCCCAGTTGTAGCGACGACCTTGCAGCGGGAACGCCAGTGCAGCCGGCATTTGCGTGCGGAAGTCGAAACGGTAGTCAGGGCCGCCTGCTTCGAGCAGCAGAACGGTGACGCCGGCGTCTTCAGTCAGACGGGTCGCCAGAGTGTTACCGGCCGAGCCGGCACCGATGATGATGTAATCGAATTCTTGGGACATTGAATGCACCCTCTTTGAAGTTGGTCAGGTCAACTGTGACCGCGCACCTGTGGCGAGGGGATTTATCCCCGTTCGGCTGCGCAGCAGTCGCAGAGTCAGCGACTGGGTTCTGTCTGGAGAATGGCAGTGTCTGGAGGGGGGCTGCTTTGCAGCCCAGCGGGGCGGTGCGACGTTTCGCTGAATCCCCTCGCCACATAGGCCCCATCCAGACTCTGCGTCAGATCAGAACACCGAAACGTAATCGCCCAGCTCGACCTGTACCGATTTGATGCGGGTGAAGTTGTTCAGCGAGCTGATGCCGTTCTCACGGCCGACACCCGACTGCTTGTAACCGCCGACCGGCATTTTTGCGTCAGACTCGCCCCAGGCGTTGATCCAGCAGATACCGGCTTCCAGTTGATGAATCACGCGGTGCGCGCGGTTCAGGTCTTTGGTGACGATACCGGCAGCCAGGCCGAAGTCAGTGTCGTTGGCGCGGCGGATCACTTCTTCTTCGGTTTCGTAAGAGAGGATCGCCATCACCGGGCCAAAGATTTCTTCACGAACGATAGTCATGTCGTCGGTGCAATCGGTGAACACGGTCGGTGCGACGAATGCGCCTTTGGCGAATTCGCCGTCGGTCAGACGGTCGCCGCCGCACAGTACGCGGGCGCCCTCTTCTTTGCCCTTGGCGATGTAGCCCAGCACGCTTTCCATGTGCGCGAAGCTGACCAGTGGGCCGAAGTTGGTGTTTTCGTCTTCCGGGTTGCCGACGCGGATGCGTGCAACGCGCTCAACGATCTTGGCTTCGAAAGCGGCTTTCAGGTGCGCCGGTACGAACACGCGAGTGCCGTTGGTGCAGACCTGACCGGAGCTGTAGAAGTTGGCCATCATCGCGGTGTCGGCAGCGCGATCCAGATCGGCGTCGTCGCAGATGATCAGCGGGGATTTGCCGCCCAGTTCCATGGTCACGTCCTTCAGCGACGAAGCCGAAGCGCTGGCCATTACTTTCTTGCCAGTGTCGGTGCCGCCGGTGAAGGAGATTTTTTCGATGCGCGGGTGCTCGGTCAACCAGGTGCCGACTTCACGGCCGCTGCCGGTCAGGACGTTGAACACGCCGTTTGGCAGACCGGCTTGAGTGAAAATCTCGGCCAGTTTCAGGGTGGTCAGCGAGGTGACTTCGCTTGGCTTGAAGATCATCGCGTTACCGGCCGCCAGGGCTGGCGCGGATTTCCACAGCGCGATCTGGATCGGGTAGTTCCACGCGCCGATGCCGGCAACCACGCCCAGCGGCTCGCGACGGGTGTAGACGAAAGAAGTGTCACGCAGTGGAATCTGCTCGCCTTCGATCGCCGGCACCAGGCCTGCGTAGTATTCCAGCACGTCAGCGCCGGTAACGATGTCGACGTACTTGGTTTCGGAGAAGGATTTACCGGTGTCCAGGGTTTCCAGCGCGGCCAGTTCATCGTTGCGCTCGCGCAGGATGTCGACGGCACGACGCAGGATGCGCGAACGCTCCATGGCGGTCATTGCGGCCCAGATTTTCTGGCCCTTTTCAGCAGCGACCACCGCGCGCTCGACGTCTTCCTTGGTCGCACGTTGCACTTGGGCGAGGACTTCACCGTTCGCCGGGTTGATGGCTTCGAAGGTGGCATCGCTGCCAGCGTCGGAGTACGCGCCATCGATGTAGAGTTTTTGCAGTTCGAAACGGGCCATAGTGTCCTCGCAAGTGCATTAGTGGTTGGCGTTGACCACCGCGGTGAGGCTGCGGTGGCGTTCAGGGGCCGAGCGTTTTCTGTGTGCTCTAGCTCACCTTCTTGGCCAATTGGAAATCCATGTATTCGTAAGCGATCTGTTGCGCCTGCGCCGTGTCGAAAGCGTCTCCCGACAAAGCGCCGCGCAACCACAAGCCGTCGATCAACGCTGCCAGGCCACGCGCTGCGGTGCGCGCATCTTCGAGCGGCAACACACGGCGGAACTCGCAGCACAGGTTGGAATACAGACGGTGATCGTTGATCCGCTGCAACCTGTGCAAAGACGGCTGGTGCATGCTGGTGGCCCAGAAGGCCAGCCAGGTTTTCATTGCCGGGCCATTGACCTGGCTGGCGTCGAAGTTGCCTTCGATGATCACCTGCAGATGCGCCCGTGGGCTGTCATCTGCCAGCGCTTGGCGGCGCAGGGTGACGTTCTCGCTGAGGACGTTCATCAGATACCGCATCGTGGCGGCAATCAGGCCGTTCTTGTCCTGAAAGTAATGACTGATGATGCCATTCGAGACACCGGCCAAACGGGCGATCAGCGCAATGCTGGCGTCCCCCATTCCGACCTGATCGACTGCCTGCAAAGTGGCTTCGATCAGTTGTTGGCGGCGGATGGGTTGCATACCGACCTTGGGCATCTTGCACATCTCCTTAGGCCTTCCGAGCGGCGAATGACGCCTATCGGATTGACGGCCAGTCTATTTTGTTTTGATTGAACGTTCAATCAACAAAGAATAAGATCTGCGACAAATCGTCGCTGCCTACAGATTTTTCCTGCGTGTAAGTGGCGATAAAACCGACATCCGAAAATGCTTGAAACCTGCGTGGGGCATGGCGCGGTTCGCGATTCGATGGACGTGTTGAAAGGGCAAGACGCTCAGGGCCGGGTTTCGGATGAACGTCCGCACCTTCGGCCACGAAAGCGATTCGCAGCGCCATTTCGGCAGGTTCGGGCTTTTTCCGGGATGTCTTTATATCACCCGCCGGTCGGCTGCCAACTAACCGATTGGTCGGGTTCCGTGTTGCCTTGTGTTCTTCTCTCGCACTGCCTGGAGCATTTGTGCCATGAGTTCTGCCTCGCTTATAAAGACCCCGCCCGAGAAGGTGACGGTCAACGGTTGGGTGTTTTACACCTCTACCGCGCTGATTCTGTTGTTGACCGCCATTCTGATTATCGCCCCGCAAGAGGCCGGCAGACTGTTGGGTATCGCTCAGGCCTGGTTGTCGCGCAGCTTCGGCTGGTACTACATGGTGGTGATCGCCGCCTACCTGGTATTTGTCGTCGGCCTGGCGTTTTCCTCGTACGGCAAACTCAAACTGGGCAGCAAGGATGACACCCCGGATTTCAGTTACGGCGCCTGGGCGGGGATGCTGTTCTCGTCGGGTATCGGTATTTCGCTGCTGTACTTCGGCGCGTCCGAGCCGCTGGATCACTACTTCAATCCGCCGGAAGGCGCCTCGGCCACCAACATGGCCGCGCGTCAGGCGGTGCAACTGACGTTCCTGCACTGGGGCCTGCACGGCTGGGCGATCTACGCACTGGTCGGTCTGGCCGTGGCGTACTTTGCTTACCGCCATAACCAGCCGCTGGCACTGCGTTCGGCGCTGTATCCGCTGGTCGGCGAGCGTTGGGTCAAAGGCGCGGCCGGTCACGCGGTAGACGGCTTCGGCATGTTCGTGACCCTGCTGGGTCTGGTGACGAACCTGGGGATCGGTTCGCTGCAAGTGTCGTCGGGCCTGGAAAACCTGTTCGGCATGGAACACAGCAACACTAACCTTTTGATCGTGATCATCGTGATGAGCACCGTGGCGACCATCGCTGCCGTGTCCGGTGTGGAAAACGGCATCCGCCGTCTGTCCAACCTGAACATCGTGCTGTTCAGCGGTCTGCTGATTTTCGTCCTGCTGTTCGGCCCGACCCTGCACCTGCTCAACGGCTTCGTGCAGAACATCGGCGATTACCTCAATGGCATCGTGCTGAAAACCTTCGACCTTTATGTGTACGAAGGCGACAACGCCAAGTCCGAGCGCTGGATGGGCCTGTGGACGCTGTTCTATTGGGCATGGTGGATTTCCTGGGCACCATTCGTAGGCATGTTCATCGCGCGTATTTCCCGTGGTCGTACGGTGCGTGAACTGGTCGCCGGCGTGCTGCTGATTCCACTGGGCTTCACTTTGGCCTGGCTGTCGATCTTCGGTAACTCGGCGCTGGACCTAGTGATGAACCATGGGGCGGTGGAGCTCGGCAAGACGGCGCTGGAACAGCCGTCGATGGCGATCTATCAGTTGCTTGAACATTACCCGGCGTCGAAAGTCGTTATCGGTGTGTCGATCTTCGTTGGCTTCGTGCTGTTCCTGACCCCGGCCGACTCCGGCGCGGTAATGATGGCGAATCTGTCCTGCAAGGGCGGCAATGTCGATGAAGATGCACCGCACTGGCTGCGGATTTTCTGGTCGGCAGTGATCACTCTGGTGACCATCGGCCTGTTGTTCGCCGGTAACTTCGAAGCCATGCAAACCATGGTGGTGCTGGCCGGTCTGCCGTTCTCGGTGGTGCTGGTGTTCTTCATGTTCGGCCTGCACAAGGCGATGCGCCAGGACGTGCAGATCGAACAGGAGCAAGCGCAACTGGCGGAGCGCGGTCGTCGCGGTTTCAGCGAGCGTCTGACGCAACTGGACCTGCAACCGAGCCAATCGGTGGTGCAGCGTTTCATGGACAAGCAGGTCAGCCCGGCGCTGGAAGATGCCACCGCGCAGATGCGTGCGCAGGGTCTGACAGTGCAGACGCTGTTGGGTAAATCCAAGCGCTGCATGGGCGTGCGCGTAGAGATGGAAGAGGGCAACCCTTTCGTCTACGAAGTCAGCCTGGACGGCTATCTGGCGACCCCGACCGAATCGGCCCAGTCCGATGAAGCGCGCCAGCGTTACTACCGTGCTGAAGTGTATTTGCACAACGGCAGCCAGGATTACGACCTGATGGGTTTCACGCAGGATCAGATCACGCGGGATGTGCTCGATCAGTTTGAAAGCCATCGGCAGCTCCTTGGCCGGGTGTATAGCTAAACCGCTAAAACAAAAGGGGCTCGATTGAGCCCCTTTTGCGTGATCGTTCCCACGCTCTGCGTGGGAATGTCTCAATGGACGCTCTGCGTCCGCTGTTGTGGGACGCGGAGCGTCCCGGGCTGCATTCCCACGCAGAGCGTGGGAACGATCAGGGATCGCTCACCGCGATCCCTTTTTTTATCCCGCCTTAACCGAGGTTCTTGCCCAGCAACGCGTGATACAACTCACTGTCGCCCAGGATCCCCACCACATGATTGTTATCGTGCAGCACCAGCTTGTTGCCAGTCTGATAACGAATCTGCAACGCATCGCGCATGCCGATGTTCGAGTCCACCAGCGTCGGTTTACGCTCCAGGCCTTCAACCGCTTGCCCCGGCGCCCAGTTCTGCAGGTTCAGCACTGAACCATTCTGCCGCGCACCCTTGATGGTGTTGCCTTCAGCCAGATCCAGCCACGAATCACCGCCCGGATCGAGGCACACCGAGCCGTTGATGCGTTTGCAGTTGTCCAGCGTGCGCATCAGGCTGCGCCCGCACAGCACGTTGAGCGGATTGGTGTGCGCCACGAAGGTCCGCACATAGTCGTCCGCCGGGTTCAGCACGATCTCTTCCGGCACGCTGTACTGGATGATCCGGCCATCCTTCATGATCGCGATGCGGCTGCCGAGTTTCAGTGCTTCATCAAGGTCGTGACTCACGAACACGATGGTCTTGCTCAGCTTGCGTTGCAGCTCCAACAGTTCATCTTGCAGACCCTGACGGATCAACGGGTCGAGGGCCGAGAACGGTTCGTCCATCAGCAAAATATCGGCGTCCATCGCCAGCGCGCGCGCCAGACCGACACGTTGCTGCATACCGCCAGAGAGTTCGTCAGGCTTCTTGTTGCGCCATTGCGTCAGGCCGACCAGTTCGAGCTTGTCATCGACCAGCTTGCGGCGTTCCTTCTCCGGGCGGCCCTGCATTTCCAGACCGAAACTGATGTTCTCGCGCACCGTCAGCCACGGCATCAGGGCGAACTTCTGGAAGACCATGGCGATGCGTTTGGTGCGCATCATTTTCAGTTCGGCCGGGGTGCAGGAGGCGATGTCGATCTGCTTGCCTTCATGCTCGACGAACAGCTTGCCGCGGCTCACGGTGTTGAGGCCGTTGATGCAGCGCAGCAGGCTCGACTTGCCCGAACCGGACAGGCCCATCAGCACGCAGATTTCGCCCTTGTTGACGTCCAGCGTGGCTTTTTCCACACCGACGATCTGCCCGGTTTTCTTGAGGATCTCGTTGCGGGTCATGCCCTGATCGAGCAGCTTGAGCGCTTCGCGTGGATCCTTGGAGAAGATTACGTCTACGTCTTCGAAGCGAATTATGCTCATGCGTCACCCCCTACTTTGGCGTCGGGTTGTTTGCAGATACGGTCGAGCATGATCGCCAGCAGTACGATCGCCAGGCCCGCTTCGAAGCCCAGGGCGATATCAGCAGTGTTCAGTGCGTTGACCACCGGTTTGCCGAGTCCGTCGGCGCCGACCAGTGCCGCAATCACCACCATCGACAGCGACAGCATGATGCACTGGGTGATGCCGGCCGCGATGCTCGGCATGGCGTGAGGCAGTTCGATCCGTGAGAGCAATTGGCGACGCGAGCAGCCGAAGGCCTTGCCGGCGTCCATCAGTTCTTGCGGGACATCGCGGATGCCCAGGTAGGTCAGGCGGATCGGCGCAGCGATGGCGAACACCACCGTGGAGATCAGGCCCGGCACCACACCCAGCCCGAAGAGGGTCAGGGTAGGAATGAGGTAAACGAAGGTCGGTACGGTCTGCATCAGATCGAGTACCGGACGCATTAACGTGTAGAACATCGGTTTGTGCGCGGCGACGATGCCCAACGGCACGCCGATGACCACGCAGACCAGGGTCGCGAACATGACCTGGGCGAGGGTTTCCATGGTTTCCTGCCAGTACCCCAGATTGAGGATCAACAGGAAGGAGGCGATGACGAAAACGGTCAATCCCCATTTGCGCTGGATGAAATGCGCGAGCAGGGCGATGAGGCCGATCAAGACAAAAGGGTTGAACCAGGTGAGCGCAAACGTCACGCCGTGGATCATCGTTTCCAGGGTCACGGCGATTGCGTCGAAAGTGCTGGCGCCGTGTTGCGTCAACCATTCAACGAAGCCCGCGATGTACTGGCCTAGAGGTATTTTCTGATCAATCAGCATGGTAGTGAACGTCCGCATGCAAGGAAATAAACAGCCCGAGGGAGCAAGCTCCCTCGGCATAAGCGATTACTGGGCAATCTTGGCTTTCACGGCCTCAAGGCCTGGTTTACCGTCAATGGTGGTCACGCCAGCGAGCCAGGTATCGAGCACCTGAGGATTCTTTTTCAGCCAGGCCTTGGCGGCCGCGTCGGGCTTCATCTTGTCGTCGAGGATGTTGCCCATCAGTTCGCTTTCCATGTCGACGTTAAACTCCAGGTTCTTCAGCAACTGCCCGACGTTGCTGCATTCCTCGGCGTAACCCTTGCGGGTGTTGGTCGCCACGGTTGCAGCACCGAAATCGGGGCCGAAGAAATCATCGCCACCGGTCAGGTATTGAATCTTGAAGCGCTTGTTCATCGGGTGCGGCGCCCAGCCGAGGAAGACCACGGCGGTGTCGCGTTTCTGCGCGCGGTCAACCTGCGAGAGCATGCCCGCTTCCGACGATTCGACGACTTTGAAACCGGCGGATTTCAGGCCGAAGGCGTCCTTGTCGATCATGCTCTGGATCAGACGGTTGCCGTCGTTGCCAGGCTCGATGCCGTAGATCTTGCCGTCGAGTTCTTTCTTGAATTTGGCGATGTCGGCGAAGTCGTGCAGACCTTTGTCATAAAGGGCTTGCGGCACGGCGAGGGTGTACTTGGCGCCCTTGAGGTTGGTGCGCACGGTTTCCACGGTGCCGGCGTCGCGGTAGGCCTTGATGTCGTTTTCCATGGTCGGCATCCAGTTACCGAGGAACACGTCCATGTTTTTGCCGTCGGCCAGCGACTTGTAGGTCACGGGCACGGAGATCATGGTGGTCTTGGTCTTGTAGCCGAGGGCGTTGAGGACAACCGAGGTGGTCGCGGTGGTGGCGGTGATGTCGGTCCAGCCGACATCGGAGAAGTTAACGGTACTGCACTGCGCCGGTTCTGCAGCTTGCGCCAGTAACGGCAGACTCAGCATGGCGGCCAACAACAACGACGGGGAACCTTTCATGGATGGACTCCTTGGTGTTTTTTTTGGCAGTGTTCCGACTGTGGACCACCGCACTTATAGGTTGCGGTTGGATGGCGTTCTGGAGACAGCTCTACCACGGCGCCTTGCAATCGAGTCATAACGATCATGTACCAGTGAAAATCTGACGCCTACAGGGGGGGTCGTATCCAGTACAGGGATGGTCGTATCTAGTGTCAGTGACGTCGTTTACAGCTTTTTTCTGCCCCGATCAGCCCTCTGAGCCGCACAAAAACGGCGAAAAACCGGGACGAAAACGGCGCGGCGCTGGTGGACATGAGTGCGTCGGTGCCAGACGCCGTGCGTTCCGACAAAAGCCTGATGATGCGGGCATTCCGGCGGATCGCAGCTTGAGCGTAGCAGCTCCGCCAGCGGGCGTTTTTGCGTTCCGGACCGGCATCTTCAGGAGCTCTGCAGCAATGGCTATCAGCGTTTTCGACCTGTTCAAAATCGGCATCGGCCCGTCCAGTTCCCACACCGTCGGGCCGATGCGCGCGGCGGCGTTGTTCGTCGAGTCGCTAAGGGACAAGCATCAACTGGAGCAGGTGCGGCGGATCGAGGTGCAGTTGTTCGGTTCGCTGTCGGCCACCGGTATCGGTCACGGCAGCGATAACGCGGTGATCATGGGCCTGATGGGCGAGTGGCCAGACGCAATCGACCCGGCGCAAATCGGCCCGCGCATTCAGGCGCTGCGCGAAACACACACACTTTTATTGGATGGTCGTTTGTCGGTGCCGTTTGTCTGGGCACGGGACATGCGCCTGATCGATGAAAACCTGCCGTTCCACCCCAATGCGATGACGATCGTTGCCGAGGGCGATCACGGTGAACTGCATCGCGACACCTACTATTCGGTGGGTGGCGGCTTTGTTGTGGATCAGAAGCAGGCGTCCAGCGGTGTCGTTGATCTGGATCGCACTGAATTGCCTTACGACTTTTCCAGCGCGGTCGAGCTGCTGGAGCTGTGCAAAGAGAACAACCTGCGCGTCGCCGAACTGATGCTCGCCAACGAAAAAGTCTGGCGCAGTGAGGAAGAGATTCGCGCCGGCCTCATGAAGCTGTGGCGGGCGATGCAGGATTGCGTCGAACAGGGGCTGAAACATGAGGGCATCCTGCCCGGCGGTTTGAATGTGCGTCGGCGCGCGGCGAAGTTGCACCGCAGTCTGCAGGAGTTGGGCAAGCCCAATGTGATTGGCTCGACGCTGAGCGCGATGGAGTGGGTCAACCTGTTTGCGCTGGCGGTGAATGAAGAGAACGCGGCGGGCGGGCGCATGGTGACGGCGCCGACCAATGGTGCGGCGGGGATCATTCCGGCGGTGTTGCACTATTTTATGAAGTTCAGCGAAGCGGTGACGGACGCCAACGTGGTCGACTACTTCCTGAGTGCGGCGGCGGTGGGGATTCTGTGCAAGAAGAATGCTTCGATCTCGGGTGCCGAAGTCGGCTGTCAGGGTGAAGTCGGTTCGGCGTGCGCAATGGCGGCGGCGGGGCTGGCGGAGATTCTCGGTGCTACGCCGGAGCAGTTGTGCAACGCGGCGGAGATTGGCCTGGAACACAACCTTGGGCTGACCTGCGATCCGGTCGGCGGTCTGGTGCAAGTGCCGTGTATTGAGCGCAATGCGATTGCCGCGGTAAAAGCGATCAACGCGGCGCAGATGGCGCTGCGCGGGGATGGTCAGCACTTTATCTCGCTGGATCGGGTGATTCGCACCATGCGCGATACCGGGGCCGACATGCATGACAAATATAAAGAGACCTCGCGCGGTGGCCTCGCGGTCAGCGCTGTGGAGTGCTGAGACCGCATCGGCCCAATCGCGAGCAGGCTCACTCCTACAGGGGAACGCATTCCAAATGTAGGAGTGAGCCTGCTCGCGATAGCGCTAGACCAGTCAAAACTGCGCGCTAAGTGAACACGGTCAATAAACCACGCCACCTTTTAGCGCGTCGCAATCAGATAAGAGTCTTTCCCAGCTGTTACACGCGCCCAGCCCTCCTACCGTCTGTCACCCGTGCTTGCGGTGACACTCCCCGCAAACCGCGCGCACGCCAGTTCCCACAAGTGCTACCGATTTGCTCACAGCCACCTGAACCGCGCTTTCCCCGTCGCTGATGGCACTTCGAAATACCTTTCGTCGGACGGCTCGTATAGACGCGTCGCGACGTCGTTTTCAGGAGTTATTGAACGGCCATCCAATTTTAGGCATGGCAATTGCTCTGTCATAACAAAGCCCGTCTCCCACGCGAGAACGCTGGCAATAACAAGAGCCTCCGCCTGAGGCCATCACCCGCTTTGTGTGAGGAGATACCGCGATGACGTCGTTCAACTCCGGGGCCCAACCCCAGAACCGTGCGCCTCAATCCATCGGCTTTCTGCTGCTGGACAATTTCACGCTGATTTCTCTGGCCTCCGCAGTAGAACCCCTGCGCATGGCCAACCAATTGTCCGGTCGCGAGCTGTATCGCTGGAGCACCCTCACCGTCGATGGCGGCCAGGTGTGGGCCAGTGACGGTCTGCAAATCACTCCCGACGCTTCCATGCACAAAGCCCCGCCACTGGACACCGTGATCGTCTGTGGCGGCATCGGCATTCAACGCACCGTCACCCGTGAGCACGTCTCGTGGCTGCAAAGTCAGGCGCGTCAGTCCAAGCGTCTCGGCGCCGTGTGCACCGGCAGTTGGGCACTGGCCTGCGCCGGGTTGCTCGACGGTTTCGATTGCAGCGTGCACTGGGAATGTCTCGCGGCGATGCAGGAAGCTTTCCCGCGCGTGGCCATGAGCACGCGTCTGTTCACCCTTGACCGTAACCGTTTCACCAGCTCTGGCGGCACCGCGCCGCTGGACATGATGCTGCACCTGATCAGCCGCGATCACGGCCGTGAACTGTCCGCCGCGATCTCGGAAATGTTCGTCTACGAGCGCATCCGCAACGAGCAGGATCACCAGCGCGTGCCGCTCAAGCACATGCTCGGCACCAACCAGCCGAAACTGCAGGAAATCGTCGCGCTGATGGAAGCCAATCTGGAAGAGCCGATCGACCTGGATGAATTGGCGGTATACGTCGCCGTGTCGCGTCGACAGCTGGAGCGGTTGTTCCAGAAATATTTGCACTGCTCGCCGTCGCGCTACTACTTGAAGCTGCGCCTGATCCGCGCCCGGCAACTGCTCAAGCAGACGCCGATGTCGATCATCGAAGTGGCGTCGGTGTGTGGTTTCGTCTCCACGCCGCACTTCTCCAAGTGCTACCGCGAGTACTTCGGCATTCCGCCGCGTGACGAGCGCGTAGGCTCCAACACCACCCAGCAAGTGGCGATGCTGCCGCTACCGCAGGCGATCGTGATGTCGCCGCTGTCGGGGCCGATGTCGGCGTTGAGTCAGGCGCGCAATGAGTCGACGTTTGCCAGCGTAAGGCTGTAAGGCAAAAGATAAGGATCGTTCCCACGCTCTGCGTGGGAACGCAGCCCGGGACGCTCTGCGTCCCAAAAGGCCGAACGCGGAGCGTCCGTTGAGGCATTCCCACGCAGAGCGTGGGAACGATCATGCGTTCCAATGTAGGAGCTGCCGAAGGCTGCGATCTTTTGATCTGCTGTCAGGCGCTATGGCTTTGCTGGTAGTCCGCCAGTGCCGGCAACAGCTGTTTGTCGATCGCCTGCCGCACCGCCGGCTGGATGCTGGCGCCGCTGGTGTACATGTCCTTGACCATCTTGCGCAGTTCAAACGCACGAACATTATCCAGACCGCGCACTGCGCACTCGCAAGCCTGATCGGCGGTCGTGCCACTGGGCACTTGAATACCCAATGCCTTGAGCTGGCCCAACAGATCTTCCTGGTCAATCAAATCGGCGTACATCATCACGCAAATCCTTCTGTGGCAACGGAGGTCTTGGTTCGATTCTGTAAGGCTGGGGCGGGCACGGCAAGAGCGTTTTGTCAGCGTGGCTGGGACGACTATGAACAGGTCGTTTTCGGCTAACTCGATAGAAAGGGGAGTGGGCACACTGGTCTCAGCTCGCTTCACGACGGTTTGGTCACCCTCGCACGGCAGCTCCTCAACAGTACCCTCTGCCCCGATCTTGTCACGGCTTGCATCGGGGATTTTTTTGGACTGGTGAAAAGCAAAAGATCGCAGCCTTCGGCAGCTCCTACATTGGAATGCGTTTCCCTGTAGGAGCTGCCGAAGGCTGCGATCTTTTTACGGTCTAGCGTTGCAACACCAGAATCCGCGACAACAACTCATCCCGGTCGACATAGCAGCCCTGAAAATGCCGCGCTCCGGTCGCCGGATCAAACGCATTGCGCGCATGCAACGTGCGGCGATTATCAAAGCACCACAGTTCGCCCGCATTGAGCCGCTGCATCAACCGAAACCGTGGCTCACGCGTCATCGCAATAAACCGCCTATACGCCCGATACAACACCGGCATCTGCTCCACCGACGTATCAAACGCCCCGCGCAAAAAGTTCGCCATGCGAATTTCGGCGACTCTGCCCAGAGCGTCCAAGGCGATGATCGGCGCCAGGCAGCGATAGTCGCTATGGCGATCCTTGTTGCGAAACTCCACCGGGATTTCACACAACGCCTGAAACGCCGCCGGGTCTTCACTGCGCAATGCGTCGGCGATCGCAAAGCCATCGACAAAAATACTCTCGCCACCCTCGGCGTTATTCACCAGGCAATGCAGAAATTGCAGGCCCGGTTGCAGCTCGCGAGTCGGCAGGTCGGTATGCAATGGCAGGTTGAAAGCGGTGTAGGCATTGCTGTCGGCATCGGCCTTGGATTGCACGTTGAACAGCACGCCGAAATTGCTTTCACGGATGAACGAAATACGTTGCGCGATGAGCTTCAGCGAACCAGGTTCGGTGGGCACGCCGCGCACTTGCGTCAGACCGATGTCGCGGATGGCGATCATCCATTGCAGCAGGGCGGCGTTGTCGTTCATCAGCGTCGAATAGTCGAAGACCGGCAACTGCAAATCGCTGCGCCACAAATAACTTCTCGGTTTGGCTTCCAGACGTTCGGCGCGGGATTCATCGTCATAAGCATGGGCGCGCAGCCAGCCGGGATCGAAGCGGCTGAGATGGCCGTCTTGCCATTCGATGCGCAGGCAGCCATCTGCATCGATATGTGCAGCTGTAGGTTGGAGCTCTTCGGCGGCATCGACAATCTCGAACACCTGTTCGCGGGTGACGTTGTAAACGCAACGTTCACACGGGCAATTGTCCCGCAGCCAGACGTGGTGAAACGGGCTGGCTCGGCCGTCAGCCCATTCGATGGCAACGCGATCCGCGAAGCTTTGCACGCCGCTTAGCGCGCTGATCAACGGATAAGTACGGAAGTCGGCAACGGCGGTAGCGGTGTTCATGGCGGCTCCTTGCGATTGATGGATTTACCTTGCGGGTGGCAGCGCGATAACGCGGCCGATGTAAGCGGGTGTGGGTAAGTCTTTCTGCTCGGTGGCGATGCTCTGTAGGCGGCTCAAGGTGTCGGCACTGAACGGTGCCGAGCGTGGGCCGGCGAGGTCGACATGCAGCAACATCTGTTCATTGCCGGCCAGTTCCTGCTCTTCTCCAACCTTGTGCAGGCTGTGATAGAGATGCAGACGTTTGCTGTCGTGGCCGATGATTTGCGTACGTACTTCGACTTCGGTATCGAGCTTCACTTCGTGCAGATAGTTGAGGTGCAGTTCTAGGGTGAACAGCGAATTTCCGCTGGCTTCGCGGTTGTTGCTGTCCATGCCGAGGCGGTCCATCAGGGCGTCGGTGGCGTAGCTGAAAATCAGCAGGTAGAAGGCGTCGCGCAGGTGGCCGTTGTAATCGACCCAGTCGGGGATGATTTTGGTCTGGTAGGTGGTGAGGTGCGGCATGATTTGGGTTCCGGCAGTGGGCGGGTCGTTAAGATCAAGAGCTACCCCCTCACCCCAGCCCTCTCCCCCAAGGGGGCGAGGGGGCAAGGGAGCCGATCTTCAAGCGTTTCAAATCCTGAGTTCGGCTCGGTGGTGCAAGTCGGCGTAACTCGAACAATCAACACGGTCAGTCCCCTCTCCCTCAGGGGGCAGAGGGGGAAAGGGAGCAGATCGGGGGCCTTTCAAAACTTGAGTTCGGCTCGGTGGTGCAAGTCGGCGTAACTCGAACAATCAACTCGGTCAGTCCCCTCTCCCTCCGGGAGAGGGTTAGGGTGAGGGCAGCGATGTCATGCCAGGCACTTCACTCGCTGAAACTCATGCCATGCTTTTCCTTGGTGGTCTTCACCGCTTCGAGCACTGCCAGCAAACAGTCATCACGATAGCGTTCCAGCGCCGCAATGCTGTGCCGGCCGAGCTGGTCGCTGGTGCCGTCGACCACGTCATCGATCAACTTGTCAGTCAGCTCCGGTGCCGGCAGATAGGTCCACGGCAACTGCAACGCCGGGCCGAATTGCGACATGAAGTGACGCATGCCGGCATCACCACCCGCCAGCGTATAAGTCAGGAACGTGCCCATGAACGACCAGCGCAAACCCGCGCCAAAACGGATTGCATCGTCGACTTCGCCAGTGGTTGCCACGCCGTCGTTAACCAAATGCAGCGCCTCACGCCACAGTGCTTCGAGCAAGCGATCGGCGATGAACCCCGGCACTTCCTTGCGCACATGCAACGGGCGCATGCCGAGGGACTCGTAGACTTTCATCGCTGCCTGAACGGCTTCCGGCGCGGTGTTTTTGCCACCGACAACTTCGACCAACGGCAATAGATAAACCGGGTTGAACGGGTGACCGACCACGCAGCGTTCCGGGTGCGTCGAACTCTCGTAGAACTCGCTCGGCAGCAGGCCGGATGTACTCGAACCAATCAATGCATCGGGCTTGGCGGCTGCGCTGATTTTGCTGTGCAGATCGAGTTTCAGCTCCAGACGTTCCGGGGCGCTTTCCTGAATGAAATCGGCATCACGCACGCACTCTTCGATGGTCGCGACAAAGCGCAGGCGATCCTGCGAAGCGCCGGGCGCCAAGCCGTTTTTCTCTAGCGCGCCCCAGGCATTGGCGACGCGTTTGCGCAGCGCCGCTTCGGCGCCGGGCGCCGGATCCCAGGCCACGACATCCAGGCCGTGGGCCAGCGCACGGGCTACCCAGCCACTGCCGATGACACCGCTGCCCAATGCTGCGAAGGTTTTGATTTCGGTGATAAAGCTCATGGCGACATTCCTGAAAAGTTCGAAGACCCTGTAGGAGCTGCCGAAGGCTGCGATCTTTTGATCTTGATCTTGAAAAACAAGATCAAAAGATCGCAGCCTTCGGCAGCTCCTACAGGTGAAATGGGGGGCAGTCAGAGCCCCATTTTTGGGCTGAGGGTTAGCCGCGCTGGGTCAGGCCCATTTTCTTGCGGCCTTCGGCAGGCGTAAGCACGCGGGCACCGAGGCGGCTGAGGATCTCGGTGGCGCGCTCGACCAATTGGCCGTTGGTCGCCAGCACACCCTTGTCCAGCCACAGGTTGTCTTCCAGCCCGACACGCACGTTGCCGCCGAGCAACACCGCTTGTGCGGCCATCGGCATCTGCATCCGGCCAATGCCGAACCCGGCCCACACCGCGTCGGCTGGCAAGTTATCGACCATGGCTTTCATCGTGGTGGTATCTGCCGGTGCACCCCACGGGATGCCCAGGCACAACTGGAACAGCGGGTTATCCAGCAAACCCTCCTTGATCAACTGCTTGGCAAACCACAGGTGACCGGTGTCGAAAATCTCCAGCTCGGCTTTCACGCCCAGTTCGGTAATACGTTTGGCGCCCGCACGCAGTTGCGCCGGAGTGGAAACGTAAATAGTGTCGCCATCGCCGAAGTTCAGCGTGCCGCAATCGAGGGTGCAGATTTCCGGCAGCAGTGCTTCGACGTGGGCGAGACGGGTCAGCGGGCCGACCAGATCGGTGTTGGGGCCGAACTCCATCGGGTTCTCGCCAGCACCGATCTCCAGGTCACCGCCCATGCCGGCGGTGAGGTTGACGATGATGTCGACGTCCGCCTCGCGGATGCGCTCCATCACTTCGCGGTACAGCGCCACGTCACGGCTGAACTTGCCGGTCTGCGGATCGCGCACATGGCAGTGCACGACGGTGGCGCCGGCCTTGGCCGCTTCAACGGCTGCCGCAGCGATCTGTTTCGGGGTGACCGGCACGTGCGGGCTCTTGGCGGTCGTGTCGCCAGCACCGGTGAGTGCGCAGGTGATGATGACGTCGTGGTTCATGGTGCGGTTTCCTTCAGGCGTGATGGGTCTGTCCGCAGCCCGTTGCGCGAGCTGCGAAGCTTCGTTCAGTTCCCTCTCCCTCCGGGAGAGGGCTAGGGTGAGGGGCTTTTAAATGAGAGGGTTATTTGCTGGTCAGCTGGAGGTTTTCAGCGGCCGGTTTGCCATCGAAAGTAGTCACACCTTCAAGCCAGCGCTGCTTGTCTTCGGGGTGATCCTTGAGCCATTGCTTGGCTGATTCGAAAGCGTCCTTGTGATCGAGCAGCGGCTGCATCATCCGGCTCTCGTCCTCGGCGGTGAACGTCAGGTTGGTCAGCAGACGGCCAACGTTCGGGCACTGCTCGGCGTATTTCGGCGCAGTGACTGTCCACACGGTGGCCATGCCTTCGTTCGGGCCGAGGGCGTCGTCGCTGCCGGTCAGATAAGTCATCTTCACATTGACGTTCATCGGGTGCGGCGCCCAGCCGAAGAACACTACGGCCTCTTTGCGGCGCACGGCGCGATCGACGGCGGCGAGCATGCCGGCCTCACTGGACTCGACCAACTGGAACTTGCCGAGGCCGAACTGATTCTTGGCGATCATTGCCTTGATCTGCGTGTTGGCGCCCGAGCCCGGCTCGATGCCGTAGATCTTGCCGCCCAGCTCTTTTTCAAACTTGGCGATATCGGCGAAGGTTTTCAGGCCCTTGTCGGCCAGATAGGTCGGCACGGCGAGGGTTGCGCGGGCGTCTTTCAGGCTTGGCGCTTCGAGAACCTTGACCTGATTGGCGTCGACGAACGGCGTGATGGTCTGGGTCATCAGCGGGTTCCAGTACCCGAGGAACAGGTCCAGCCGCTGATCACGTATCCCGGCGAAGATGATTTGCTGGGAGGCGCTGGTTTGTTTGGTGTTGTAGCCGAGGCCGTCGAGCAGGACCTGGGTCATGGCACTGGTGGCGATCACGTCGGTCCAGTTGACCACGCCCATGCGCACGTTCTGGCACGTTGCCGGGTCGGCCGCCATGACGCTGGCGCTCAAGAAAGCGGTACCGCTGAGTGCAAGAACACAGCTGCTGATCAGTCGTTTCATGTCGGGTTCCTCGGCAGGTCGTTTATTGTGAGTTCCGGCATCTGTCGTGCCGGTGATGCAAAGTTACGCAGCAATGCGCCCGTGAAAACGCACTGCGGCGACTGGCATTTGCACTGTAGCGACCTGCACGCTTGAATGCCGCTGGCAAACGGCGTATCAACGAGCCACGCTACCCGCGAATCGAGTGCGCCCATGTCCCAGGATTTCTACTTTCTGCTGATGCCGGGATTCTCCGCCATTGGCTTTATCTCCGCGATCGAACCGCTGCGCGTGGCCAACCGCTTTCGGGGCGAGTTGTACCGTTGGCATGTTTTGAGTGCCGATGGCGGGGCGGTGCTGGCAAGTAACGGCATGTCGGTTAACGCCGATGCAGGGCTGGAACCGCTGAAAAAAGGCGCGACGTTATTGGTGGTGGCCGGGTTTGAACCGTTGAAATTTGCTACCCCGGCGCTGGAGCACTGGCTGCGCCGACTCGATAATGAAGGTGTCACCCTCGGGGCCATCGACTCCGGCAGCTTTGTGCTGGCCGAGGCCGGTCTGCTCGACGGCTATCGTCTGACCATGCACTGGGAAGCCATCGACGCCTTCAAGGAGTCTTATCCACAGCTCAGCGTGACCCAGGAATTATTCGAGATCGACCGTCGGCGCATCACCTCGGCGGGCGGCACCGCGTCCATCGATTTAATGCTCGATCTGATCGCTCAGGCCCACGGTCCGCAACTGGCGATTCAGGTCAGCGAGCAGTTTGTGCTGGGGCGTATTCGTCCGCGTAAAGACCATCAACGCATGGAAGTTGCCACGCGTTACGGCATCAATAACAAGAAACTGGTGCAAGTGATCGGCGAGATGGAGCAGCACAGCGAACCGCCGCTGACCACGCTGCAATTGGCGGAATCGATCAAGGTCACGCGGCGGCAACTGGAGCGGTTGTTTCGACTGCATCTGAACGATACGCCGAGCAATTTCTATCTGCGCCTGCGCCTGGAAAAGGCCCGGCAGCTATTGCGCCAGACCGACATGAGCGTGCTCGAAGTCAGCATCGCCTGCGGCTTCGAGTCTCCGTCGTACTTCACCCGCAGCTACCGCGCAAAATTCGCCCGCTGCCCCCGCGAAGACCGGCGTACCGCCCAGGTCTGAATGGATGTACCCAAAACCAATGTGGGAGCGAGCCTGCTCGCGAAGACGGCGTGTCAGTCAATACAGGATTGACTGATCCACCGCTTTCGCGAGCAGGCTCGCTCCCACATTTGGATCTTCATTTTCTGAAAAAACGGTTACTTCTTCACCAGCGCCGAACACGCCGCCTTATAAGCTTCATGCTGATACTTGTTCAACGTCCCCGGCAGCTCAAAATTATGCTTCTTCGCCTGCGCATTAATCGTCTGCGGCGACAACAACGTCACCTCGCAACCATCGAGCAACTGCAAAATCCCCTCGATCTTGAACGTTGTCGGCCCACCGGCAAACTCACCTTTCTTGCTGCGCTTCTTGATCGCAATCCGGTCAACCGAATTCTCCCGCACAAACGACGCCACCTGCGCTGCGAACAACTTCACGTTTGCTGCCTCGTCATCCTCGTCGAGGGCGATCTTCTTGGTGGCAAGGGGAACGTGGCTCAGGGTCGAACCGTCCAGAGCGGCCACGGCGATAATCGCTTCGCTGCCTTTGATTTCAATGCCGCAGATGTTCATGGGGAATTCCTTGAAGTGAAGAGGGCAGCTTACAGCTCAAGCTGATTGGCGGTGATGCCGAACGCCGACGCAATTTTCTCGCGAGTGGCCTTGCGTGGCTTGGCGACTGTTTCCTGCTGGGCAAACGCCGGTTGGGAAATACCCATGCGTTTAGCGACTTCTTCCTGAGTCAGGTTGAGGTGTTCGCGCCAGGCACGGATCGGTGTTGCCCCATCGACCATCCGGCTGACGACCTCATGGGGAATCAGGTCGGGCTGCATTTTTTGCGCAACGTACTGCGCGTAGGGAATGACGACGAAGGCGGGGTTGCCCTCGGCGTCGTTGATGATTTGGATGTCAGTAGGTGCGTTCATCGCGTTTCTTGACCTCTTGAATACTGACCACTTTGATTGCGCCATCCCAGTCGAACATGACTCGATAATTACCGACACGCAGGCGGTAGGAGTAGTCATGGCCAATCAGTGGGATGCTGTTCATGGAAGAATATAAGTCTTTTATAAGATTCGCGAATCTTTACTTATATTCTCAAGACGACCAATCAAGAACTGTTGTCAGCATATTGCGTGGAAGGCCCGTAGATCGGAGCTTTCACGCAATAGGTGCAGGAGAAGTCGGCATGTGCGGTAAGAAGAGGAGATTCACGAGGCAAATGCAGAAAGCAGTTCCAATTCTCCTTCAAATTCTGAGGACTATTCCTGCCCAATCGACTCCAAAAACTCCGACCGTTCATCACTCATCCGCGCTATGCAGTCATTCTGCGCAATCGTGAAGGCCTTGCTCCCCGCCGTGGCCGGGAACGCTTCCACCGCGCAATCGGCATCCCGTGTCTTCAGCCACTGCTGCTGAGCCGTCTTCATCTTGGCGGTGATGTCCGCCAGTTGCGTGGCGTTTTTGCCGTACGCGGTCTGCATGCGTTCGGTCAGGCTGGCGTAGTTGTCCTTGAGCAGGTCTTCAGCGGTGGTGCGGCTGTAGGTCGAGCATTCCAGGGTCTGGACGTCGTTTTCGACGGCGTCGCACGGGTTGTTGTCGGACTCTTCGGCGGCGTGTACGCCGGTCGCAAGCAGTGCCAAAGCCAGGAAGATCGATTTCATTGTTGTCGCCGCTCTAATCCAGTGGTGTTTCCAAGATGCGCAAGATTCTGGCTCAAGCTTGCGGGCTTGAACAGGTAGCTGATCGGAGCGTCTGGCGACCCTTTGTCGCGGATTGACGCTTTCGGCAATTCCCCTGTCGTTTTTGCACCCGGTCGCCCCGGCACCGAGGCATATGCTGGCCCCAAAGCGCCGGCAGACGATTCGGCGCATGAATCGCCAATAAGGGGACGCCTGATGAGCCCAGCCGAATTACACGCCGACAGCATCGTTATCGACGGTCTGATCATTGCCAAATGGAACCGCGAGCTGTTCGAAGACATGCGCAAGGGCGGTCTGACGGCAGCCAACTGCACGGTGTCGGTGTGGGAAGGCTTTCAGGCGACCGTAAACAATATTGCCGCCAGCCAGAAGCTGATCCGCGAAAACAGCGACCTGGTGATGCCGGTGCGTACCACCGCCGACATCCGTCGCGCCAAGGAACAGGGCAAAACCGGCATCCTCTTCGGCTTCCAGAATGCCCACGCGTTTGAAGACCAGATCGGCTATGTCGAGGTGTTCAAGCAACTCGGCGTCGGCATCGTGCAGATGTGCTACAACACCCAGAATCTGGTCGGCACCGGTTGCTACGAGCGTGACGGCGGCCTGTCGGGTTTCGGTCGCGAGATCGTCGCCGAGATGAACCGCGTTGGCGTCATGTGCGATCTGTCCCACGTCGGTTCCAAGACTTCCGAAGAAGTCATCCTCGAATCGAAAAAACCGGTCTGCTATTCCCACTGCCTGCCGTCGGGCCTCAAAGAGCACCCGCGCAACAAGTCCGATGAAGAGCTGAAGTTCATTGCCGACCATGGCGGTTTTGTCGGCGTGACCATGTTCGCGCCGTTCCTCGCCAAGGGCATCGATTCGACCATCGACGACTACGCCGAAGCGATCGAATACACCATGAACATCGTCGGCGAAGACGCCATCGGCATCGGCACCGACTTCACCCAGGGTCACGGTCAGGACTTCTTCGAATACCTGACCCACGACAAGGGCTACGCCCGCCGTCTGACCAGCTTCGGCAAGATCATCAACCCGCTGGGCATCCGCACCGTCGGCGAGTTCCCGAACCTGACCGAAACCCTGCTCAAGCGCGGCCATTCCGAGCGCGTGGTGCGCAAGATCATGGGCGAGAACTGGGTCAACGTCCTCAAAGACGTCTGGGGCGAGTAACGCTTTCTCAAGACCGCCGCCGATCTGCTCCCTCTCCCTCTGGGAGAGGGCTGGGGTGAGGGCCGCGGCCAACACTGAATCTAAAATTTTCTGGAGTTAAGTTTCCATGGCCAAGATCGCCCCGCAATTGCCAATCGAAGTCGACAGCGAGACCGGTGTCTGGACCTCTGACGCCCTGCCGATGCTCTACGTGCCGCGGCATTTCTTCGTCAATAACCACATCGGCATCGAGGAAGTGCTGGGCGCTGACGCCTACGCCGAGATCCTCTACAAGGCCGGCTACAAATCCGCCTGGCACTGGTGCGAAAAAGAAGCTGAATGCCACGGCCTGGAAGGCGTCGCCGTATTCGAGCACTACATGAAGCGCCTGTCGCAGCGCGGCTGGGGCCTGTTCAAGATCCAGGACATCGACCTCGACAAAGGCACCGCCAGCGTCAAGCTCGAACACTCGGCGTTCGTCTACGTCTACGGCAAGGTCGGGCGCAAGGTCGACTACATGTTCACCGGTTGGTTTGCCGGTGCCATGGATCAGATTCTTGAGGCGCGTGGAAGCAAAATTCGTACTGTCGCCGAACAAGTCTACGGAGGCTCCGAAGAGGGCCACGATGACGGCCTGTTCACCGTCAAGCCGTTGTAAGCCGAGGACCGTGCCATGGCTTTCGAAGCAATGTTCCAGCCGATCCAGATCGGCAAACTGACCATCCGCAACCGCGTGCTCAGCACCGCACACGCCGAGGTCTACGCGACTGACGGTGGCATGACCACCGACCGCTACGTCAAGTATTACGAAGAGAAAGCCAAGGGCGGTATCGGCCTGGCGATCTGTGGTGGTTCCTCCGTGGTGGCCGTCGACAGCCCGCAGGAATGGTGGAGCTCGGTGAACTTGTCCACCGACCGGATCATTCCGCATTTCCAGAACCTGGCCGACGCCATGCACAAGCACGGCGCCAAGATCATGATTCAGATTACGCACATGGGCCGACGCTCGCGCTGGGACGGCTTCAACTGGCCGACCCTGATGTCGCCGTCCGGCGTGCGTGAGCCGGTGCACCGCGCCACCTGCAAAACCATCGAGCCGGAAGAAATCTGGCGCGTGATCGGCAACTACGCCCAGGCGGCGCGCCGGGCCAAGGCCGGTGGCCTCGACGGCGTCGAACTGTCTGCCGTTCACCAGCACATGATCGACCAGTTCTGGAGCCCGCGCGTCAACAAGCGTACCGATGAATGGGGCGGCACCTTCGAAGGCCGGATGAAGTTCGGCCTGGAAGTGTTGAAAGCCGTACGCGCCGAGGTCGGTGACGACTTCTGCGTGGGCATGCGTCTGTGCGGTGACGAGTTCCACCCGGATGGCTTGTCCCACGAGGACATGAAGCAGATCGCCAAGTATTACGACGACACCGGCATGCTCGATTTCATCGGTGTGGTCGGCTCGGGGTGTGACACCCACAACACCCTGGCCAACGTGATTCCAAACATGAGTTATCCACCGGAGCCGTTCCTGCATCTGGCCGCCGGGATCAAGGAAGTGGTCAAGGTGCCGGTGCTGCACGCACAGAACATCAAGGACCCGAACCAGGCCACGCGGATTCTTGAAGGCGGTTACGTCGACATGGTCGGCATGACCCGCGCGCACATCGCTGACCCGCACCTGATCGCCAAGATCAAGATGGGCCAGATCGATCAGATCAAACAGTGCGTCGGCGCCAACTATTGCATCGACCGTCAGTACCAAGGCCTCGACGTGCTGTGCATCCAGAACGCCGCAACGTCCCGTGAATACATGGGCGTGCCGCACATCATCGAGAAATCCACCGGCGTCAAACGCAAAGTGGTGATCGTCGGTGCCGGCCCGGCCGGGATGGAAGCGGCCCGCGTGGCCGCCGAGCGTGGCCACGACGTGACCTTGTTCGAGAAAAAGGAATTCATCGGCGGGCAGATCACCACCGCGTCGAAAGCGCCGCAGCGCGACCAGATTGCCGGTATCACCCGCTGGTTCCAGCTAGAACTGGCGCGGCTGAAAGTCGATCTGCGACTGGGCACGGCGGCCGATGCCGACACCATCATGGACTTGCGTCCGGACATAGTGGTGCTGGCGGTCGGCGGGCATCCGTATCTGGAACAGAACGAACACTGGGGCGCCGCCGAAGGGCTGGTGGTCAGTAGTTGGGATGTGCTCGACGGCAAGGTCGCACCGGGCAAGAACGTGTTGGTCTACGACACCATCTGCGAGTTCACCGGGATGTCGGTCGCCGACTTCCTCGCCGACAAAGGCAGCCAGGTCGAGATCGTCACGGACGACATCAAGCCGGGCGTGGCCATTGGCGGTACGTCGTTCCCGACCTACTACCGCAGCATGTACCCGAAAGAAGTGATCATGACCGGCGACATGATGCTCGAGAAGGTCTACCGCGAGGGCGACAAACTCGTGGCAGTGCTGGAGAACGAATACACCGGCGCCAAAGAGGAGCGGGTGGTCGATCAGGTGGTGGTGGAAAACGGCGTGCGTCCGGATGAGGAAATCTACTACGCGCTCAAAGAGGGTTCGCGCAACAAGGGCCAGATCGACGTCGAAGCGTTGTTCGCGATCCAGCCGCAACCTTCGCTGAGCGAGGCGGGCGACGGCTACTTGCTGTTCCGCATCGGCGACTGCGTGGCGCAGCGCAACACGCACGCCGCGATCTACGACGCCCTGCGGCTCTGCAAGGATTTCTAAAAGCTATTGAACCGATCGTTCCCACGCTCTGCGTGGGAATGCCGCAATGGACGCTCTGCGTCCGCTTTGGGACGCGGAACGTCCCGGGATGCATTCCCACGCAGAGCGTGGGAACGATCATTGAACGCCGTGTTTCTCCAGGTTGTACTGGTGGGAGCTTCACCATGTTGAACACCCTTCTTCCAATCCTGTTGTTCGCCGCTTTGGGCCTTGGTGTCCTCGGCGCGTTGCGGCGGGTGGCCATGTGGCGTCAGGGCCGGGCCTCGAAGGTCGATCTGATCGGCGGCCTGTTGGCCATGCCCAAGCGCTATATGGTCGACTTGCACCACGTGGTGGCGCGGGACAAATACATCGCCAACACCCACGTGGCCACGGCCGGCGGTGCGGTGGCGTCGATCGTGCTGGCGCTGCTGGTGCACGGTTTCGGCCTGCATAACCGCATTCTCGGTTACGCCTTGCTGCTGATGACAGCGGTGATGTTCGTCGGCGCGATCTTCGTTTATCGGCGTCGACTCAACCCGCCAGCGCGGCTGTCGAAAGGCCCGTGGATGCGCCTGCCGAAAAGCCTGCTGGCGTTCTCGGCGTCGTTCTTTCTGCTGACATTGCCCGTGGCCGGAATCCTGCCGGAGAACTTTGGCGGCTGGGTGCTCGCAGTGATTCTGGGAATCGGTGTGTTGTGGGGCGTGTCGGAGCTGTTCTTCGGCATGACCTGGGGCGGACCGATGAAGCACGCCTTCGCCGGTGCGCTGCATTTGGCCTGGCACCGTCGCGCCGAACGTTTTGGCGGCGGTCGTTCCACCGGTTTGAAGCCTTTGGATTTGAACGATCCGAGTGCTCCGCTGGGTGTTGAGAAACCCAAGGATTTCACCTGGAACCAGTTGCTCGGTTTCGACGCCTGTGTGCAGTGCGGCAAGTGTGAAGCCGCGTGCCCGGCGTTCGCCGCCGGCCAGCCGCTGAACCCGAAAAAACTGATTCAGGACATGGTCGTCGGCCTCGCTGGCGGCACCGATGCGAAGTTCGCCGGCAGTCCTTATCCTGGCAAACCCATCGGCGAACACTCAGGCAATCCGCATCAACCAATCGTCAATGGTCTGGTCGACGCCGAAACCCTGTGGTCGTGCACCACCTGCCGCGCCTGCGTCGAGGAATGCCCAATGATGATCGAGCACGTCGATGCCATCGTCGACATGCGCCGTCACCTGACTCTGGAAAGAGGCGCGACCCCGAACAAGGGCGCCGAAGTCCTCGAAAATCTCATTGCCACCGACAACCCCGGCGGTTTCGCCCCGGGCGGGCGGATGAACTGGGCGGCGGACTTGAACCTCAATCTGCTCAGCGAAAAGAAATCCACCGACGTGCTGTTCTGGGTTGGCGACGGTGCGTTCGACATGCGCAACCAGCGCACCCTGCGCGCGTTCGTCAAAGTGCTGAAAGCGGCAAAAATCGACTTCGCCGTACTCGGGCTCGAAGAGCGTGACAGCGGTGACGTCGCGCGGCGTCTTGGCGATGAAGCGACCTTCCAGTTGCTCGCCAAACGCAACATCCAGACCCTGGCCAAGTACAGCTTCAACCGAATCGTCACCTGCGATCCGCACAGCTTCCATGTGCTGAAAAACGAGTACGGCGCGTTCGACGGCAACTACCTGGTGCAGCACCACAGCACCTACATGGCCGAAATCATTCAGGCCGGTGCGCTCAATCTCGGTCAGCACAAAGGCAACAGCGTGACCTATCACGATCCGTGCTACCTCGGTCGCTACAACGGCGAGTATGAAGCGCCGCGTGAAGTGCTGCGTGCCCTCGGCATTGAGGTCAAAGAGATGCAACGTTCCGGCTTCCGTTCGCGCTGCTGCGGCGGTGGCGGTGGGGCACCGATCACTGACATTCCGGGCAAGCAGCGGATTCCCGATATGCGCATGGAAGACATCCGCGAGACCGGCGCCGAACTGGTGGCCGTGGGTTGTCCACAGTGCACGGCGATGCTTGAAGGCGTGGTCGAACCGCGTCCGCTGATCAAGGACATTGCCGAGCTGGTCGCCGACGCACTGCTCGAAGACGCCGCGCCGAACAAGCCTGCGACCCCGGCCAAACGTGAACCTGCGGAGGCCCACTGATGAGCGACATTATCCGCCGCGACCCACGCGCCGAATGGATTGCGCGTAACCGTCTGCATCCGCTGCACGCGGCCATGCAACCGGCGCAACACAGCTGGATGGGCCCCAACGGCATCATCCGCAAGAACCTGCACGGCATCGGTTTTATCGGCCCCAACGGCATCAAGCGGATCGACCGCAGCGGCGCGCAGCAGGGCGGGGCGGTCAAACGTTCGGCGGCTGTGGAAGTGCAATTGCCGCTGCATCAGGTGCCCGCGCCCGCGTTTTATATCAGCGTGGTGCCGGACATGGTCGGTGGCCGCTTGAGCAGCCATGATCGCGACTTGCTTGGTCTCGCCCATCAACTTGCCGGCAAGGATGGCGCGGTGTTGGCGGTGGTCTTTGGCGAGCACAAGGAAAACGCTTTCGCCACCGCCGGCGTCGATCGCTTGCTGGTGCTCGAAGGCGAACAGTTCAGCGGTTATGCACCGGAACAGCGGGTGCAAGGTTTGCGCGCTGTGGATAACCAGTTCAACCCGCGTCATTGGCTGCTGCCGGACAGCCGCAGCGGTGGCGGCGAACTCGGTCGGCGCTTTGCCGCTGCACTGGGTGAACGCCCGGCGACGCGGGTCTGGCAGGTCAAGGATCAGGAATGCATCGGCCGCGCTGGCGCTGGGCTGCAAGACCTCGCCCGTCCGATTGCACGGTTGATTCTGGCTGCGGCCGAATGCGCCGAGCCGGTCAGCGAAACCCGTCACGAAGCGTTGTCGGTGGAGTTATCCACAAGCGTCGCGCGCAGCCTGTCGCGGATCGAAGATCTCGGCGCGGTGGCGGTCGATCCGGCAGCGATTCCGATGGCCGAAGCGGAGTTCATTTTCTCCGGCGGTAACGGGGTCAAGGATTGGGCACTGTTCCACGAAACAGCCGCCGCACTCGGCGCCACCGAAGGCGCGTCGCGGGTGGCGGTGGACGATGGCTTCATGGCGCGTGATCGCCAGGTCGGCGCGTCCGGCACCTGGGTTACCGCGCGGGTTTATGTGGCTGTGGGTATCTCTGGTGCGATCCAGCACCTGCAGGGCATCGGCGCCTGCGACAAAGTCGTGGCGATCAATCTCGATCCGGGTTGCGACATGATCAAGCGTGCTGACCTCTCAGTGATTGGCGAGAGCGCCGAGATCCTGCAGGCCCTGATTGCGGCGGTCGCGGCTTACCGCAATGAAGCCAAGCGCGATGCGGCTTAAGGAAACGCTATGAACACGAAGATTATCAGTCTGGTTTCAATTGGCGCCCACCCGACCTCCGGGCGGCCGCGCCGCGCCGATCAGGACGCGCGCGCCGTGGAACTCGGTCTGCAACTGGCTGGGGATAACCTGCAAGTGCTGCATGCCGGCGACGTTGCGGAACCGGCGTTGCGCGCTTATCTGGGCATGGGCCTGGAGCAGATGCATGTGCTCGAGCAGCCTGCTGGCGCCGATGCTTTGCCGGCGCTGACCGCGTACCTGCGCGAAGCGGGCGCCCAAGTTGTACTGACCGGCAGCCAGGCGGAAACCGGTGAAGGTTCGGGGATGTTGCCGTTCCTGCTGGCCGAAGGTCTGGGCTGGCCGCTGGTGGTCGGATTGGCGCAGGTCGAATCGATCAACGACGGCTCGGCGCTGGTGCTGCAAGCGTTACCGCGCGGGCAACGGCGGCGCTTGAAGGTGAAGCTGCCGTTCCTCGCGACTGTGGATAACGCCGCGCCGAAGCCTCGGCAGAGCGCTTACGGCCCGGCGCGACGCGGAATTCTGGAGGCTGCTGATGTCGAGGTTGTCGACGATGAACTCCTCGCGGTTGCCACCCTGCAATCGGCCAAACCACGGCCTAAACGCTTGAAAGTGATCAAAGCCAAAAGCGGCGCCGACCGCATGAAAGCCGCTACCGCCAAAGCCAGTGGCGGCGGTGGGCAAGTGCTCAAAGGCGTCACCCCGCAGGCCGGTGCCGAAGCCATCCTCAAGTTGTTGATTGAAGAAGGCGTCGTCCGCTAGCCCCGCCCCCCCCAAATCTCTGTAGGAGCTGACGAGTGCAACGAGGCTGCGATCTTTTGACGTTGATCTTTGAAAACAAAATCAAAAGATCGTAGCCTCGTTGCACTCGTCAGCTCCTACAGGTCAGTGGGTTCGCCAAAGGAATAATGTGAATGACTGTTGAGTTTCGACCTGCGCGGCGTACGGATGCGCGTGAGATTGCCCGCTTGTTTCAGATTTCCTCGGAGGGGGCTGCGGATTACATCTGGAGTCAGTTGGCCGAGCCTGGGGAAGCGCTGCTGGATGTCGGCGAACGGCGTTATGCCCGCGACGACGTGGATTTCTCTTGGCAGAATTGCCTGATCGCTGAGGCCAATGGGCGGGTCGTTGGCATGATGCACAGCTATGCCATGCGCGAAGATCCCGATCCGACGCCGCCCACCGATCCGGTGCTGGCGCCGTATGCCGATATGGAAGTAGCGGATTCGTTGTACATCTCCAGCCTGGCGCTGCACGAAGGCTGGCGCAATCAGGGATTGGGCGTGCAGTTCCTCCAGCATGCCCAGGCGCGCGCCGATCAGTTGGCGCTCAACGGTTTGAGCCTGATCGACTATGCGGCCAATACCGGTGCGCGGCGTTTCTACGAGCGCCATGGCTTCGGCATCATCAAAACCTGCCAGGTGGCACCGCATCCGCTGATTCGGGTGACCGGTGCGGCTTATCTGATGCACCGCGCTTAACGTTCGGTTATCCACCGGGCAGCGTTTACGCACAATCCCTGTTGGTCAGTCTGTGGATAAGGTGTTCGCGCCTCACTGCAAGTCACGTCAATCGTGGCTTGCAGCCCGCAGATCAAAAAACGACCAGCCTAAGTGACGGTTTTTCCGAGGGTTTTCCTCAGGATAACGGCGTAAGTTGCCCCCAATCTCTGTTGGCGCTTCTGTGGATAAGATGTTCGCTATCCGCTGCGAGCCTTATAAAACGTGGCTTACAGAGTATTGGTCAATATTTGTTCAATTTACGGTTGTGTTCGACAAATTGTCTATCGAAGAGTGATTTTTCACAGCCTTGCGGGTTTTTCCACAGACAAGGCAAAGTTACCCCCGATCTCTGTTGGCGCTTCTGTGGATAACGTGTTCGCCATCTGCTACAGGCCATGCAGGCCGGGGCTTACGAGGATATGATCAAAAAACGACCAATGCGCCTCGCAAACCGTCCTTCTGGATAAGTCACGATTTTTCTTCGCAAATCAGCGAGTTATTTTCCCACTCATCCACAGTTACCCCCATTTGCTGTGGGTGGCTATGTGGATAACTTGTTCGTCGAACCCGATAAGCCCCGCCCGCCATAGTGCAAACGGCACTTGATCACATTTCATACAGTTCTAAGGCGTTGCCTTGACTTCGAATCCGCTGCTGTCTTCACTGCAATGGCACAAGGACAGCCGTCACTTATCCACATCAGGTTCTGGGAGAACGCATGATGGATAGTCGCTCACACCGCTCCCCGCCCTTTCCCCGCAAGCGCACGCTGCGTCGTGCCGCCAATCAGCACGCTCGCCTGTAGCGCGCCAACCTGCCAGACCGCTGTGCTGTCGCCGGACTTGATCCGGTGGCCAGGTGTCCGTTCGCCCATCGATTGCAGGCAACCGCAGAGTTGCCCCATCTGCCTGATTAGAGGATGCACCCCATGACACGGATCGCAACGCCCATCAGCGAGATCAAGGAACACTACGATGTGATTGTCATTGGCTCGGGTTACGGCGGCGGCATTGCCGCGTCGCGCCTGTCCCGTGCCGGCAAACGTGTGTGCCTGCTCGAGCGCGGCCGGGAAATCCAGCCCGGCGAATACCCCAACACCATGATCGCCGCCACCGAAGAGCTGCAGGTGCATGACCCTGATGGTCATATCGGTTCGCGCACCGGCCTGTTCGACTTGCACATCAACGCCCAGCAAAACGTCGTGGTCGGTTGCGGCCTCGGTGGCACGTCGCTGATCAATGCCAACGTAGCCCTTGAGCCCGAGCCTGGTGTGTTCGACGACCCGCGCTGGCCGCAAGCGGTGCGTGAACACCGCGACACGCTGCTCAAGGACGGTTATGCCCGCGCTCGCGAGATGCTCAAACCCACTCCTTATCCGAGCACTTCGCCGAACCTGCCCAAGCTCGACGCCAACAAGAAATCGGCTGATTTTCTCAAGCAAGGTGCGCATTTCTACAAGCCGCCGATCAACGTGACCTTCGACAAGTTGCCGAATAACCTCAACCACGTCGGTGTCGAGCAGCTGCCGTGCAATCAGTGCGGCGACTGCGTCTCGGGCTGTAACAACAAAGCCAAGAACACCACGTTGATGAACTATCTGCCGGACGCCTGGAACCACGGCGCAGAGATTTTCTGTCAGGCCGAGGTGCGCCATCTGGAGCGCGACGGTGACGGCTGGATCGTGCATTTCCAGTACCTCGACAGCGGGCGTGAAATGTTCAGCGCGCCGACATTGTTCGTGAAGGCCGATATCGTCGTGGTCTCCGCCGGCACACTTGGCTCGACCGAAATCCTCCTGCGTTCGCGCGACAAAGGCGTGGTGATGTCCGGCCAACTCGGCGAGAACATGAGCGGCAACGGCGACATCCTCGGCTTCGGCCACAACTGCGAGCAGGTCATCAACGGCATCGGTTTCGGCGCACATTCGGCCAAGGAACTGCACCCGGTCGGCCCGTGCATCACCTCGGTCATCGACATGCGCACCGAAGGCGACTGGCGCAGCCGCATGGTCATCGAAGAAGGCTCGATCCCCGGCGCGCTCGGCCGGCCGATGGTGCCGAGCATGGCGGGTTTCGCCGAGATGATCGGCGTGGCCACCGATGACAGCTTCAGCGGCAAGGTGAAATACAAGGAGCGCGAAGCCGAAAGCTTCCTGCGCGGCCCGTATTACGGCGCGCTGCACAACATGCAGACCTACCTGATCATGAGCCATGACAGCGGTCAGGGGCGGATGGTCCTCGACAACAAAGATCAACTGCGCATCGATTGGCCCGGCGTTGGCGAGCAGGAGAACTTCAAACTCGGCAACCAGCGTTTGCAGCAGAGCACCAAGGCGCTCGGCGGCGTGTGGGTGGAGAATCCGATCTGGACCAAACTGCTCAAGCACAGCATCGTCTCCGTGCATCCGTTGGGCGGTTGCGTGATGGGTGAAGACGCCGCGCAAGGCGTGGTCAATCACAAAGGCCAAGTGTTCAGCGGCGCCAGTGGCACCGATGTCTACACCAATTTGTACGTGACTGACGGCGCGGTGATTCCGACGTCGCTGGCGGTCAATCCGTTGCTGACCATCTCTGCCGTGAGTGAACGCAACATGGGTTTGCTCGCCGCCGACCGTGGCTGGCAGATCGACTACACGCTGCCGTCGGCCCCGCGCAAACCGGTGGCGCCGCCAACCCTTGGCGTGCAGTTCACCGAAACCATGAAAGGATACTTCTCCCGCGCCTTCACCGCGGCACAAAGCACCGATCTGAAAGTCTACGAAGCGGCAGCCAAGCGCGGCGAGGCGGATAACTCGCCGATCGACTTCACCCTGACCATCACCGCCAACGACCTCAACCGGATGATCAAGGAACCCGAGCACGCGGCCACGATTGTCGGCACCGTCATCGCGCCGGCGCTGTCAGCACAGCCGCTGACCGCGAGTAACGGCGTGTTCAACCTGTTCGAACAATTCGAGCAGCAGGTCGATACACGCCACATGAAATACGACATGAAACTGACTGCCGAGGACGGCAACGACTATTTCTTCAGCGCCTTCAAAACCGTGCCGGAAGACAATGGCGTGCTGAACATCTGGCACGACACCAGCACCCTTTATGTGACCTTGTATCGCGGCCCCGACAAGACCGGCGAGGTGATCGGCTCCGGGGTGATGCACATTCATCCGACCGATTTCGCCAAGCAGATGACCACCATGAAGGTCCTCAATGCGCGTAACGAACGTGAGCGCATCGAAGGGCTGGCGCGGTTCGGCAAGTTCTTCGCCGGGATTCTCTGGGAAAGCTACGGCGGCGTGTTTGCCGGCGATATCTACTTCAATCCGGATGCACCGCCACGGTTGAAGCGGCCGCTGGATGCACCGGTTCCGGCAGTGCATTTTTTCCCCACCGAAGATGGCGTCGAATTGCGCCTGACGCGTTATCAGGCCGGCAGCAAAGGCCCGGTGATGCTGGTGCATGGCTTGGGTGTGGGCTCGAACATCTTCTCCACTGATACCATTCAAACCAACCTGCTCGAATACCTGTGCAAGCACGATTATGACGTGTGGCTGCTGGATTTTCGCGTGAGCATTCTGCTGCCGGCGAGCAAGAAGGAGTGGAACGGCGACCAGATCGCGCAATACGACTTCAAGGCTGCCATCGCGCAGATTCAGCAGCAAACCAACGCCCGCGATGTGCAGTGCGTGGTGCATTGCTACGGCGCGACGACGTTCTTCATGTCGCTACTCGCCGGTTTGCAGGGCGTGCGTTCGGTGGTCTGCTCGCAGATTGCTGCGGACACCGTGGTCGCTACCGCCACCGGATTGAAAGCCGGTCTGCATTTGCCGGGGATGCTCGATGCCATCGGCATCAAGTCGATGACCGCTTACGCCGACAGCAAGGAAAACTGGTTCAACAAACTCTACGACAAGGCCCTCAACGGTTATGCGCGGATCGAGGCGCAGGGTTATTGCACCAATCCGGTGTGCCACCGCATCACCTTCATGTACGCGTCGCTGTATCGCCACGACACCCTCAACGAAACCCTGCACGACAACCTGCACGAGTTGTTCGGCGAATCGAACATCGAGACCTTCGAGCATCTGGCGCTGATCGTGCGCAGAGGGCATCTGGTGGATTTCAAAGGCAACGATGTGTACATGCCGCACTTTGATCGGCTGACCATGCCGATCTGCTTTATCAGCGGGGCGGAGAACCAGTGTTACCTGCCGGAAAGTACTCTCAAGACCTACCAGCGTTTGTGCGATATGCACGGGCCGGAGCGTTACAGCCGGCAAGTGGTACCGGGCTATGGCCACATTGACTGCATGTTCGGCAAGAACGCAGTGGTCGATGTCTACCCGATCATCCTTGAACACCTGGAGAAAACTGCTCAGGCCTGACCCTCTCCTGTAGGAGCTGCCGCAGGCTGCGAACTTTTGATCTTGAAGGGCAAAAGATCGCAGCCTGCGGCAGCTCCTACAGGTGCAGTGTCGTGTTCGCAATTCAGACAAGGAAATGGATGATATGGACAGCTACATCCGCTGGTTTCAACGCTTCATCTGGATCGGCATTGCCATGAACATGGTGTTCGCCATCCCCGCGCTGTTCGCGCCGGGGTTGCTGACATCGGTGGTCGGGCTGCCGCCGCAACTCTCCGACCCATGGCTGGAAAACGCCGGGATGCTGCTGGTCGGCATCAGCGTGTTTTACATGCCGTCGGGTTTCAACGCACCGCGATACGTGGTGCATTCCTGGCTGTGTGTGCTGACGCGGTTGATCGCGGTGATCTTCTGGATTTACCTGATCAACACCAGTATTCAAGGTTCGGTGTTCGTACCGATGTTGATGGGCGATCTGAGCTTCTTTCTGATTCTCGGCATTTTGCTGTACTTGGGCACCGCGCCGCAGAATCGGCCATGGGCGCTGCTCTGCGATGGCTGGCGCGAGTGGCGCGCGGCGTGGGCGCGGCAATGGCAGAGTCACGCCTTCAAAGTCGGCACGCTGATCGTGGTCGCGGTGCTTGGTTTTATCGGCTACGAAACCTGGTATCAGATGCTCCGCGTCGTTCCCGAGCAGGAATATGCCTCCGACGAAGACCACTACAAGTACGCCGCCATTGGCCTCGGTATCGAAGCGCGTATTCCGTATTACCTGTTCGCGGTGCTGCCGCAGATGTGCCCGGAGAAAATGCCCAAACCCGGTGGTTGGGAAGTCTTCGGCTTCCTCTTCGAGAGCGGCAAGGAGCTGCCGATCGGCATGGCCAAGCGACAGATCGGCTACCCGACGGTTGAGCCGAATTGCGCGCTGTGCCACACCGGTTCCTACCGCGCCAATGCCAGCGATGTCGCCGTCAATGTACCCAGTGCACCGGCCAATACCCTGCAACTGCAAGCCTTCCAGTGGTTCGCCTACGATTGCGCCAGCGACCCGAAATTCACCACCGACGCGGTGATGGCGGCGATCAACAGCAAGTTTCAGTTGGGCTTCTTCGAAAAACTCTACAACCGCTACCTGATCATGCCGATGGCAAAAAGCGCACTGCTCAAGCAGAAACAGGCCTACGCCTGGCAGAAACTGCGTCCGCAACAGGGCCCGGGCCGCACGGATACCTTCAACCCGACGAAAATGGTCGTGTTCGGCTTCCCGGATGACTCGACCATCGGCACTGTCGATTTGCCGCAGGTGTGGAACCAGCAACCGCGCGAATCGATGTACCTGCACTGGGATGGCAATAACAACAAGATCCACGAACGCAACTACGCCGCGGCAATGGCCGTCGGTGCGACGCCGGAATCGGTGTTGCCGCCGAGCTTCAATCGCGTGACCAACTGGCTGCTCGGGCACAAGGCGCCGGCGTGGCCGTGGGCGCTGGATCAAGCAAAAGTCGCGCAGGGCAAACCGATCTGGGAGGCCAACTGCGCCGCTTGTCATGACTTCGGCCGCGCCGATACCGGGCAGGTCACGACCAACATCGACCAGCTCGGCACCGATCCGCACCGGCTCGATTCGTTTACCACCGGTCTGGTGGCCGCGTTCCATTCCTTCAAGAAACCGCCGTTTGATTTCGGCGCGTATCGCAAAACTCAGAGCTACAGCAACACGCCCACCGACGGCGTCTGGTTGCGCGCGCCGTACCTGCACAACGGCTCGGTACCGACGCTGTGGGACTTGCTGCAACCAGCGGAAAAACGTCCGCAGACGTTCATCACCGGTTCCGACATCTACGATCCGGTCAACGTTGGTTTTGTCACCAGCGGCGCCCAGGCCAAGGCCTCGGCCGACTTCAAATACGACACGCGGCTGGAGGGTAACCACAACAGCGGTCACCTGTACGGCACAACCCTGTCGGACGACGACAAACGCGCGCTCATCGAATTCATGAAAACCCTGTGAACCTTACGGAGAGAGGATTACGCCATGTCACTGGTCAGTCATTGGGAACACGAGTACGACAAGGTCAAAGTGCGCATTCACGGCTTGTTCACGCGCATGGAAATGGCCTGGATGAAACTCATCAGCGAGCTGGAGCCGCAGGAGTTTCAAGCGATCATCAAGTTGCTGCAGCGCGGCCATGATCAGGCGCAGTACGTGCTGAAAAATGGCGAGTTGCCGGACGACGAACCCGCCGTACCGTGGGAGTTGTCCCATGGTCTGTCGATCCTGCGTATTGGTAACGCCACACCGCTGCCGCAATCGCCGGATCAACTGGCGACCCGGGTGCTCAAGGACGGCACGATGCTTGGCTGTCGCAAGTGGGAACTGCTCGATCTGCTGTGGAGTGAGGCGCTGCTGAAGTGGATCGAGAACCTGCGCCATCACGCGACGTTCGGCACTGACCCGGCGGTGGTGCAAATGGACCGTGAGGTGACCCTGGCGATTGCCGGTGACTGGGGCACCGGGCCGTTCGACAGCCACGCACCAGCGGTGTCGGTGGCCAATCAGATGCAACTGGCTCAGGCCGATTTCACCATTCATCTGGGCGATGTGTATTACGCCGGCAGTCATTCCCAGGAAGACGTCGACATGGCGGGCTGGCCGATGGGGACGCACGGCTCGTTCACCCTCAACTCGAACCACGAGATGTACAGCGGCGCCCACGGCTACTTTAAGGAACTGGCCAAGCGTTTTCCCGGGCAGCAGGGCACCAGTTATTTCGCGCTGATCAATGATGACTGGCTGGTGGTCGGGCTGGATTCCGCCTACGCCTCGGACGCGATGAACCTGTACATGGACGGCATGTTGAACGAGCCGCAGATCGAGTGGATGAAAGGTCTGCCGAAACGCAAAAAAATCATGGTGCTCAGCCATCATCAGGGCTTCGATATTTCCGGGCACAACGAGACTGCGTTGTATCAACCGGTGTGCGATGCACTGGGGCGTGAGCCGGACTATTGGTATTGGGGGCATCTGCACAACGGCATCGTTTATGCGCAGCAGGGCGGTTTGCACGCGCGTTGCGCAGGGCACGGGGCGATTCCCTATGGCAGTTCCAGTGAGCTGAACGGGCATTCGCGGGTGTTGTGGTCGGAGACGCAGGATGCCAAGGATCCGGCGTATCCGCTGCGGGTGTTGAACGGGTACGCGAAGATCCGCTTGGTGGGGGAGGAGATATTTGAGGAGTTTATTGGTGAGGATGGATCGGTGAGGTGGTCATCCAAATGAGGCGGTGACTGTTCTGACGCCATCGCGAGCAGGCTCACTCCTACAGTTGGAATGCGTTCCCCTGTAGGAGTGAGCCTGCTCGCGAAGCCTTTGCTTTTAGCCTTGGACGGGGACGCCTTTGAGGTACGGCGCAGGCTCGGCGCCGAGGTTGTTCAGCAAGCGCTCGCTGTACCAGTCGACGAAGTTGACCACGCCAAATTCATAGGTCTTCGAATAAGGCCCTGGCTGATACGCCGTCGAGTTGATCCCGCGCTGGTTCTCCTCAGCCAGACGCCGATCCTGATCGTTGGTCGCATCCCACACCTGGCGCATGCGCTCGACATCGTAATCCACGCCCTCGACCGCGTCCTTGTGCACGATCCACTTGGTGGTGACCATGGTTTCCTGCGCGCTGATCGGCCACACGGTGAAGACGATGATGTGATCGCCCATGCAGTGGTTCCACGAGTGCGGCAGGTGCAGGATGCGCATCGAGCCCAGATCCGGATTCTTGATCCGGCCCATCAGTTTCGCGCAGCCCTGTTTGCCGTCGAGGGTCATCGACACGGTGCCCTTGAGCAGCGGCATGCGCACGATGCGGTTGCGCAGGCCGAAACTGGCGTGGGCATAAGGAATCTTTTCGGCTTCCCACGCTGCAGCGGAGGCGGCGACGTGATCCTTGAACGCCTGATCGGCGCGCGGGTCGGTGACGTCGTCCCATTCCAGCAGGGTTTTCAGCAATTCCGGGTGCGACGCGTTGCAGTGGTAGCACTCGCGGTTGTTTTCCAGCACCAGTTTCCAGTTGGCCTTTTCCATCAAGGTGGTGGTGATCGCCACCTTGGTGTTTTCCATGTCGTACGGTTCCATGTAGTGGTTCAGTGTCGACAGGAAGTCATCGATGGCTGGCGGGTTCTCGGCCAGGCTGATGAAGATGTAGCCGCCGGCGGTCTTCACGTTCACCGGTTTCAAACCGTACTGCTTCATGTCGAAGTCGGCGCCCATTTCGGTGCCAGCGAACAGCAGGCGGCCGTCCAGCTCGTACGTCCACTGGTGGTAGTGGCAGACCAGTTTGGCGACTTTGCCTTTTTCACTGGTGCACAGGCGCGAGCCACGGTGGCGGCAGACGTTATGGAACGCATGCACCACACCCTCGGCGCCTCGGATGACGATGATCGGGTTCTTGCCGATCTGCAGGGTCAGGTAGTTGCCCTTGGCCGGGATCTCGCAGGTCATGCCGGCGATCAACCACTCTTTCTGGAAGATCTCCTGCATGTCGATATCGAACAGCCGCTCGTCGCTATAGAACGGCTGTGGCAGCGAAAACGTCCGCTCGCGCTCCTGGAGCATTTGTGCGGTGGCCTTGCGTGCGGGTTCCAGCGGATCGCCCAGGCTGATTTTTGCGGTGACGTCCATCGATGTAATCCTCAAGGCCATCTGCGTGGCCGGCGAAAGTGGCTGATCAGGTGTGCTGCAACGGGTGCTACGCAAGGTGTAAAGAAGCTGTCTTGGTGTTGGGGCGAGTGTGGGCCCGGCGCAGGGCGCAACCTTATCCATGGGCGACATGGTGCAATCTGTTCCCGACGCGCAACCCCCGGTGGTTGGGGGCTGGTCGCGATAAGTATGCCGATGTCGCGGATAGGTAAACGGACGGTCTGCGCTATACGCAGAATCGCCGACATGAGGCCGACAGTCGGCCGTGGAGAACAGCATGTCCAACAGCTTCCTGAATCCGGTCACCACCCAGACCTGGGCCAATGGCCGACACATCGTCCGTTGCGTCAAAGTCATCCAGGAAACCTGGGACGTGCGCACCTTCTGCTTCATGGCTGATCAGCCTATCCTGTTCTTCTTCAAACCCGGGCAGTTCGTCACCCTGGAGTTGGAAATCGAAGGCCAGCCGATCATGCGCTCGTACACGATCTCCAGTTCGCCGTCGGTGCCGTACAGCTTTTCGGTGACGATCAAGCGCGTGCCGGGTGGCAAGGTTTCCAACTGGCTGCACGACACGCTTCACGAGGGGCAAGAGTTGGCGGTGCACGGGCCGGTCGGGCTGTTCAATGCCATCGACTTTCCGAGCCCGAAAGTCTTGTACCTCAGTGGCGGCGTCGGCATCACGCCGTGCATGTCGATGGCGCGCTGGTTTTACGACACCAACGCCAACGTCGACATGACCTTTATCCACAGCGCGCGTTCGCCGAAAGACATCATCTATCACCGCGAGCTGGAGCATATGGCGTCGCGGATCGACAACTTCAGCTTGCACCTGATTTGTGAGAAGCACGGCTTGGGTGAGCCGTGGGCTGGGTATCGCGGTTACCTCAATCACAAGATGCTTGAGCTGATGGTGCCGGACTTCCTTGAACGCGAGGTGTTCTGCTGCGGTCCGACGCCGTACATGAACGCGGTCAAGCGCCTGCTGGAAGTGGCCGGTTACGACATGTCGCGGTACCACGAGGAATCCTTTGGCGCCACGCCGCCGGAAGCCCGTGCCGATGCAGTGGAACAGGCCGAACAGGCAGCCGATGCGCCGGAAATCGATGCGGCGGATCTGCATCAGGTTGAATTCACCTCGTCCGGCAAGAGCATTCGTGTGGCCCCGGGTGAAACCGTGCATGCGGCGGCGGCCAAGCTGGGGCTGATGATTCCAAAAGCGTGCGGCATGGGCATTTGCGGGACGTGCAAGGTGCTTAAGCTGGGGGGCGAAGTGGAGATGGAGCACAACGGCGGGATTACCGAGGATGACGAAGCCGAGGGGTACATTCTGTCTTGCTGCAGCGTGCCGAAGGGGGATGTGCGGATCGAGTTCTGAAGTCCGCGCCAGACTCAAGCTGCCCCTCACCCTAACCCTCTCCCAGAGGGAGAGGGGACTGACCGAGTTGTTCTCACGAGGTACACCGACTTGAGATATCGAGTCGACTATGGATTCGGTAAAACAGTTTCAGGTCGGCGAAATCCTCAAATATCCCCCATTCAGTCCCCTCTCCCTCCGGGAGAGGGCTAGGGTGAGGGGCTTTTCAGTCGATAAACAAATCCGGCATCAACGCCGCGTCGCTTTCTCGATCAAAGCGATATTGACCGAACTCCGTCACGCCGCTCTCGCGCAAAATCTCCTCATCAATCAACAACCGGCCGGTGATCTGTCGCTCGCGGCTAGCCAGGATCACATGCGCCGCATCCGCCATGATCGAAGGCAGGCGCGCCTGCTTGAACGACTCCCGATTCCCCAACTGAAACTCAATCGCCGCCGTAGCGATCATCGTCTGCGGCCACAGCGAATTGACGCTGATCCCATAACCGGCAAATTCCTCGCTCATCCCCAGCGTCAGCATGCTCATGCCGTACTTGGTCACGGTGTAAGGGCTGAACTGTGCAAACCATTTGTTCGCCAGATTCAGCGGCGGCGACAGGTTGAGAATGTGCCCGGCGGATTTCTTCAGATAGGGCAGGGCGGCCTGGCTGCACAGCAGCACCGCGCGGGTGTTGATCTGGTGCATCAGGTCGAAACGCTTGAGTTCGATGTGCTGCACACCGGTCAACTTGATCGCCCCAGCGTTGTTCACCAGCGCATCGATCGCGCCGAAATGTTCGTTGGCCTGGGCCAGAGCCTGACGCACCGCCTCTTCATCACGCACATCCAGCTGCAATGCCAAGGCCTTGCCGCCCGCCGCTTCGACTTCGGCGGCGACGCTGTGAATGGTGCCGGGCAGTTTGGCGTGGGGTTCGGCGCTCTTCGCCGCAATGACGATGTTGGCCCCGTCCTTCGCGGCACGCAGCGCAATCTCACGGCCAATGCCACGGCTGGCGCCGGTGATGAACAGGGTTTTGCCTTGTAACGACATGCCGATGCTCCTGCTTATTGTAATGTGAGCGGAGGGCTCGACAGACAATGTAGACCAAGCAGATCAGGTAACACTGTCTACGCCATGATCGTTCCCACGCTCCGCGTGGGAATGCAGCCACTGACGCTCCGCGTCATAGCGGTGTTAAGGATGTCGACAACGGTGAGTCTGGAACGCGGAGCGTCCCGGGATGCGTTACCACGCGGAGCGTGGGAACGATCAGTGCGGAGGGAAGGGATTCGATCGTTCCCACGCTCTGCGTGGGAATGCAGCCGTCGACGCTCCGCGTCCCTTATCAGTACCAGCACTGAACCTCAATCAGTCCCGGCATTCCCACGTAGTTGCTGGCGCTCGAATAACGCCAATGCTCCGGCAAATCCACATACCCGCGTTTGACCGGGTTGTTGTGAATGTATTCAAGTTTCTGGCGCATGACCGATTCGCTATAAACCATCTCTGCGTGGGAGCCTTCCTGCCACAGCTGATACACGCGATCCTGCTTGTGTGCGCGTTTGCTGAAGCGAAGCCGTTGCAGTGCTTTATCAGCGCCTTTGCTTTGCAGGTCATCAATAATCTGTCGAGCGGTGAAAGATTTGAACTGACTGAGACATTTGCTCAGGTCGGGCGCCTGGGCGACGAAGTGAAGATGGTTTTCCAGGATCACGTAGCCGTACAGTTTCAGATCGTGATGAGTCTGTTGATAACGCCAGCAGTTGAGCAGGTGGTCGACGATGTAGGGGCGGATGAACAGCGGTAACCATTCCATGATCGTGCAGGTCAGAAAATGCGGTTTGTCGGTTTCGGTAATGGTGTAGCGGCTGCGGCCCATGGGATTCTTCCTTGAATCTTGCGGTGCGACGGGAATGGAACGCGGAGCGTCCCGGGATGCGTTACCACGCGGAGCGTGGGAGTGATCAGGATGAGCCGGGTTGCATTTTCTCGCTAGAAGAGAAGTCTGGTCTTACGGTGGGAAAAGTCATTCCCGGCCGAAGATCGTTCCTACGCTCCGCGTGGGAATGCAGCCACTGACGCTCAGCGTCATAGCGGTGCTCAGCTTTACATCTGTGGTGGAGCAGGAGCGCGGAGCGTCCCAGGAGGCATTCCCACGCGGAGCGTGGGAACGATCAGTGCGGTGGCGTCAGGTCAGGCGGACATGACTTCGCGGATGTCGCGGGCGAGTTCGCGGACGCGTTCTTCTTCGGTGTCCCACGAGCACATGAAGCGTGCGCCGCCCTTGCCGATGAAGGTGTAGAAGCGCCAGTTCTTCGCGGTCAGCGCGGCAATGGCCGGTTCCGAGAGTTGCAGGAACACGCCGTTGGCCTGCACCGGGAACATCAGTTCAACGCCCGGAATGTCACTGACCAGTTCTGCCAGCAATTGCGCGCAGTGGTTGGCGTGGCGCGCATATTTCAGCCAGGCGTCGGTTTCGAGAATGCCAACCCATGGTGCCGATAGGAAGCGCATTTTCGACGCCAGTTGCCCGGCCTGTTTGCAGCGGTAATCGAAATCTTCCGCCAGTTTGTGGTTGAAGAACAGGATCGCTTCACCCACGGCCATGCCGTTTTTCGTGCCGCCGAAGCACAGTACGTCAACGCCGGCCTTCCAGGTCAGATCGGCTGGCGAGCAGCCGAGGAAGGCGCAGGCGTTGGAGAAGCGCGCGCCGTCCATGTGCAGGTGCAGGCCGAGTTCTTTGCAGGTGGCGCTGATGGCGCGGACTTCTTCCGGGGTGTAGACGCTGCCGACTTCGGTGGCTTGGGTCAGGGTCACGACGCGCGGTTTCGGGTAGTGGATGTCCTGGCGCTTGAGCGCGACTTCGCGGATCGACTGCGGGGTGATCTTGCCGTTTTCAGTGCCGGCGATCAGCAGTTTCGAGCCGTTGGAGAAGAATTCCGGCGCGCCGCATTCGTCGGTTTCGACGTGGGCGGTTTCCGAGCAGATCACGCTGTGGTAACTCTGGCACAGTGACGACAGGGCCAGCGAGTTGGCGGCGGTGCCGTTGAAGGCGAAGAATACTTCGCAGTCGGTTTCGAACAGTTTGCGGAAATGATCGGACGCGCGTGCGGTCCATTCATCGTCGCCATAAGCGCGTTGGTGGCCGTGGTTGGCCTGCTCCATGGCAGCCCAGGCTTCAGGGCAGATACCGGAGTAGTTGTCGCTGGCGAATTGTTGGCTCTTGTCGGTCATGGCCGGCTTCCGTGGTCGAGACTCTTGTGAAGGCTCGTGGTCAATGAGGGTGCGCACTTTACCGAAGATCTTCCGGGGAGCACACGGGATGTCGCTGGCAGAACATTACATGGACGCAGGCCGATTATGCACCTGACTAAACGCGACGGCGCGCTGGATCTGCTCAAGTGGCTGGCGCTGCTGAGCATGTTGCTCGATCACCTGCGATATGTCGGGTTCTCCGCCGATTGGCTGTATGTGCCGGGACGGCTGGCGTTTCCGTGGTTTTGTCTGGCAATGGCGGCAAATCTGGCGCGCGATGGGTCGCGGAGGATGGAGTGGCGGTATCTGGGGTGGTTGATGCTGTTCAGTGCGGTGAGCGAGATTCCGTATCGGTTGTACATTCCGGAGCCGGATACGTTGAATGTGCTGCCGACGTTGGCGTTGGGTTTGCTGGTGGCGCGGGGGTGGCAGGATCCATCGGTGATGTCGCGATTGCTCGGTGTTGCTGCGCTGGTGCTGGCGATGGTTTTCCCGGAGCGGCTGATGTTCGGGTTCTTCGGGGTTGTGCTGCCGTTGGCAATGCTGCTGGTGTTTCGTCGGCCGTGGTATTTCAGTCTTTTGCCGGGATTGGTATGCCTCGCAGCGAATCAATGGCAAGTGCTTTACGACTCGGCGAGGTTCGGCAGTAGCGTGGCCATTCTTGGGATTGCCGCGTGTCTGTTTGCGCCAGTGCTCGGAATGTTCCTGTTGCGACATGTGCGACATCTGCAGCCACCGCCAATGCGTCGCTGGGCTTACGCCCTTTATCCCGCGCATTTCCTCCTATTGCTCGCCGTCCGCCAGTTGCTCGCCTAACCCCTGTAGGAGCTGCCGAAGGCTGCGATCTTTTGATCTTGAAAATCAAAGTCAAAAGATCGCAGCCTTCGGCAGCTCCTACAGGGGGATGCATTCTTTGGGTCATTTCCAGCCATGTCGTAAACGCACCTTTGCGTGGCGCGCGCAGGCATTTGAGCTGTCTGCGCCGGTCATACCATCGGCATCAAAGGGCACTGCCGTGATTGCCAGTGCCTTACCGAGACGAATGGCGCACAGATGCCGCTGGGAGAGACGCGATGTTCAGCAAGCAAGACCAGATCCAGGGTTACGACGATGCACTGCTGGCGGCGATGAATGCCGAGGAGCAACGTCAGGAAGATCACATCGAGCTGATCGCGTCGGAGAACTACACCAGCAAGCGCGTGATGCAAGCGCAAGGCAGCGGCCTGACCAACAAATACGCTGAAGGTTATCCGGGCAAGCGCTACTACGGCGGTTGCGAGCATGTGGATAAAGTCGAAGCGCTGGCCATCGAACGCGCCAAGCAACTGTTCGGCGCCGATTACGCCAACGTCCAGCCGCACTCCGGTTCCTCGGCCAACAGCGCTGTTTACCTGGCGCTGATCCAGCCGGGCGACACCATCCTCGGCATGAGCCTGGCCCATGGCGGTCACCTGACCCACGGCGCCAAAGTGTCGTCCTCGGGCAAGCTCTACAACGCTGTGCAGTACGGCATCAACACCGACACCGGGCTGATCGATTACGACGAAGTCGAGCGTCTCGCCGTCGAATCCAAGCCGAAAATGATCGTCGCCGGTTTCTCCGCTTACTCGAAGACTCTCGATTTCCCGCGCTTCCGTCAGATCGCTGACAAGGTCGGCGCGCTGCTGTTTGTCGACATGGCCCACGTCGCCGGTCTGGTCGCCGCCGGTCTGTACCCGAACCCGCTGCCGTACGCCGACGTGGTCACCACCACTACGCACAAAACCCTGCGCGGTCCACGGGGCGGGCTGATCCTGGCCAAGTCCAACGCAGAAATCGAGAAGAAGCTCAACGCCGCCGTCTTCCCCGGCGCTCAGGGCGGCCCGCTGATGCACGTTATCGCCGGTAAAGCCGTGTGCTTCAAGGAAGCGCTGGAGCCGGGCTTCAAGGCTTATCAGCAACAAGTGATCGAAAACGCTCAGGCGATGGCCAGCGTATTTATCAAACGTGGCTACGATGTAGTGTCCGGCGGCACCGACAACCATTTGTTCCTGGTCAGCCTGATCCGTCAGGGCCTGACCGGCAAAGACGCCGACGCCGCCCTCGGCCGTGCGCACATCACCGTCAACAAGAACGCCGTGCCGAACGACCCGCAATCGCCGTTCGTGACCTCGGGCCTGCGCATCGGCACCCCGGCCGTCACTACGCGCGGTTTCAAGGTGACTCAGTGCGAAGTGTTGGCTGGCTGGATCTGCGACATCCTCGACAACCTCGGTGATGCCGATGTCGAGGCCAATGTTGCCCAGCAAGTGTCGGCCCTGTGCGCAGACTTCCCGGTTTATCGCTGAGTGTTCTGGAGTAACTGACTATGCAACGCTATTCGGGCTTCGGCCTCTTCAAACACTCCCTCAGCCACCACGAAAACTGGCAGCGCATGTGGCGCACGCCGACGCCGAAAAAGGTCTACGACGTGGTCATCGTCGGCGGCGGCGGGCACGGTCTGGCGACTGCTTACTATCTGGCGAAAGAACACGGCATCACCAACGTCGCCGTGGTCGAAAAGGGCTGGCTGGGCGGTGGTAACACCGCGCGCAACACCACCATCGTTCGCTCCAACTACCTGTGGGACGAGTCAGCGCACCTCTACGAACACGCGATGAAACTGTGGGAAGGCCTGTCGCAGGATCTCAACTACAACGTGATGTTCTCCCAGCGCGGCGTCTATAACCTGTGCCACACCCTGCAGGACATCCGTGATTCCGAGCGTCGGGTCAGCGCCAACCGCCTCAACGGCGTCGATGGCGAACTGCTCAACGCCAAGCAAGTCGCTGACGAGATTCCGTACCTCGACTGCACAAAAAACACCCGCTACCCAGTGATGGGTGCGACCGTTCAGCGTCGCGGCGGCGTCGCCCGTCATGATGCCGTGGCCTGGGGCTTCGCGCGTGCCGCCGATGCGCTCGGCGTGGACTTGATCCAGCAGACCGAAGTGATCGGTTTCCGCAAGGAAAACGGCGTGTGCATCGGTGTTGAAACCAACAAGGGTTTCATCGGCGCCAAGCGCGTCGGCGTGGTCACGGCCGGTAACTCCGGACACATGGCCAAGCTCGCCGGTTTCCGTCTGCCGATCGAATCCCACCCGCTGCAAGCGTTGGTGTCCGAACCGATCAAACCGATTATCGACAGCGTGATCATGTCCAACGCCGTGCACGGTTACATCAGCCAGTCCGACAAGGGCGACCTGGTGATCGGCGCCGGTATCGACGGCTACAACGGCTACGGCCAGCGCGGTTCGTACCCGGTGATCGAACACACCATTCAGGCCATCGTCGAGATGTTCCCGGTGTTGTCGCGCGTGCGCATGAACCGTCAGTGGGGCGGCATCGTCGACACCACGCCGGACGCGTGCCCGATCATTTCGAAAACCCCGGTACCGAACATGTTCTTCAACTGCGGTTGGGGCACCGGTGGTTTCAAAGCCACACCTGGCTCGGGCAACGTGTTTGCCGCGAGTCTGGCCAAGGGTGAAATGCACCCGTTGGCCGCACCGTTTTCCATCGACCGTTTCCACAACGGCGCACTCATCGACGAACACGGCGCTGCTGCCGTCGCCCACTAACAGGAGAAATCCCCATGTTGCATATCTTCTGTCCTCACTGCGGCGAACTGCGCTCCGAAGAGGAATTCCACGCATCCGGTCAGGCGCACATTCCGCGCCCGCTCGACCCTGGCGCCTGCACCGACGAGGAGTGGGGCGACTACATGTTTTTCCGCGATAACCCGCGCGGTCTGCACCACGAACTGTGGGATCACGTTGCCGGTTGCCGTCAGTACTTCAACGTCACTCGCGACACTGTGACCTACGAGATTCTCGAGACCTACAAGATCGGCACCAAGCCGCAATTCACCGACAAGGCTGATTCTGCGAAAACAGCCACGACGGCGCTGGGAGAGAAGGTATGAGCCAGACCAATCGCCTGTCCAACGGTGGACGGATCGACCGCAACAAAGTGCTGAGCTTCACCTTCAACGGTCAGAGCTACAAAGGCTTCGAGGGTGACTCGCTGGCCGCCGCGCTGATCGCCAACGGCGTCGACATCATTGGTCGCAGCTTCAAGTATTCGCGTCCGCGCGGGATCTTCGCCGCCGGTGCCGAAGAGCCGAACGCGGTGCTGCAGATCGGCGCGACAGAAGCTACGCAGATCCCCAACGTGCGCGCCACGCAACAGGCGCTGTATCAAGGTCTGGTTGCGACCAGCACCAACGGCTGGCCGAGCGTCAACAACGACATGATGGGCATTCTCGGCAAGGTCGGCGGCAAGCTGATGCCGCCGGGTTTCTACTACAAAACCTTCATGTACCCGCAATCGTTCTGGATGACCTACGAGAAGTACATTCGCAAGGCTGCCGGTCTGGGCCGTTCGCCGACCGAAGTCGATCCGGACACTTACGACTACATGAACCAGCATTGCGACGTGCTGATCGTCGGTGCTGGCCCTGCCGGTCTTGCCGCTGCTCTGGCTGCTGCGCGCAGCGGTGCCCGAGTGATTCTGGCCGATGAGCAGGAAGAATTCGGCGGCAGCCTGCTCGACTCGCGTGAAAGCCTCGATGGCAAACCGGCGATGGATTGGGTCACCAGTGTCATCACTGAACTGAAGAACACCCCGGACGTGCTGCTGTTGCCGCGCGCCACGGTCAATGGTTACCACGACCACAACTTCCTGACCATTCACGAGCGTCTTACCGATCACCTCGGTGACCGTGCGCCAATCGGTCAGGTGCGTCAGCGTATTCACCGTGTCCGCGCCAAGCGTGTGGTGCTGGCGACCGGCGCTTGCGAGCGTCCGCTGGTTTACGGCAACAACGACGTGCCGGGCAACATGCTCGCTGGTGCGGTGTCGACTTACGTGCGTCGCTACGGTGTAGCGCCGGGCAAGAAGCTTGTCCTCAGCACCAACAACGATCACGCCTACCGCGTCGCACTGGATTGGCTCGACGCCAGTCTGCAAGTGGTGGCCATCGCCGATGCCCGTAGCAATCCGCGTGGTGCGCTGGTGGAAGAGGCGCGTGCCAAAGGCATCCGCATTCTGACTGGCAGTGCCGTGATCGAAGCCCGTGGCAGCAAGCGTGTGACCGCTGCCCGCGTTGCCGCGATCGATGTCAAAGCGCACGCCGTGACCAGCCCGGGCGAATGGCTCGACTGCGATGTGATCGCCAGTTCCGGCGGTTACAGCCCGGTTGTTCACTTGGCTTCGCACCTCGGTGGCAAGCCGACCTGGCGTGAAGACATCCTCGGTTTCGTACCGGGCGAAGCCCCGCAGAAACGCGTGTGCGTCGGTGGCATCAACGGCGTATACGGTCTCGGCGATTCGCTCGCTGACGGTTTTGAAGGCGGCGTACGTGCTGCCGCTGAAGCTGGTTTCCAGACTGTTGAAGGCGTGCTGCCGAAAGCCCTGAGCCGTCATGAAGAACCGACGCTGGCGCTGTTCCAGGTGCCGCATGAAAAGAACACCGCACGGGCGCCGAAGCAATTCGTCGACCTGCAAAACGACGTGACCGCTGCAGCGATCGAGTTGGCGACCCGCGAAGGTTTCGAGTCGGTCGAGCACGTCAAACGCTACACCGCGCTGGGCTTCGGCACCGATCAGGGCAAGCTCGGCAACGTCAACGGTCTGGCCATCGCGGCCCGCTCGCTGAACGTGACCATCCCGCAGATGGGCACCACGATGTTCCGCCCGAACTACACGCCGGTGACTTTCGGCGCCGTCGCCGGTCGTCACTGTGGGCACATTTTCGAGCCGGTGCGTCATACCGCGCTGCACGCCTGGCATGTGAAGAACGGCGCCGAGTTTGAAGACGTCGGTCAGTGGAAGCGTCCTTGGTACTTCCCGAAAAACGGCGAAGACCTGCATGCCGCCGTGAAGCGCGAATGCAAAGCCGTGCGCGACAGCGTCGGCCTGCTCGACGCCTCGACCCTCGGCAAGATCGACATTCAAGGCCCGGATGCCCGCGAGTTCCTCAACCGCGTGTACACCAACGCCTGGACCAAACTCGACGTGGGCAAGGCTCGCTACGGTTTGATGTGCAAAGAAGACGGCATGGTCTTCGACGACGGTGTCACGGCGTGTCTTGCCGACAACCATTTCGTCATGACCACCACCACCGGCGGCGCGGCGCGCGTGCTGCAATGGCTGGAGCTGTACCACCAGACCGAATGGCCGGACATGAAGGTTTACTTCACCTCCGTCACCGACCACTGGGCGACCATGACCCTGTCCGGGCCGAACAGCCGCAAGCTGCTCAGCGCCGTGACCGACATTGATCTAAGCAACGAAGCGTTCCCGTTCATGACCTGGAAAGAAGGTCTGGTCGGCGGTGTGCCGGCGCGGGTGTTCCGCATCTCGTTTACCGGTGAACTGTCGTACGAAGTCAACGTGCAGGCCGACTATGCGATGGGCGTGCTGGAGAAAATCGTCGAGGCCGGCAAGCAGTACAACCTGACCCCGTACGGCACTGAAACCATGCACGTCCTGCGCGCCGAGAAGGGTTTCATCATTGTCGGTCAGGACACTGACGGTTCGATGACCCCGGACGACTTGAACATGGGCTGGTGCGTCGGTCGCACCAAACCGTTCTCGTGGATCGGCCAGCGTGGCATGAACCGTGAAGACTGCGTGAAGGATCAGCGTAAGCAACTGGTCGGCTTGAAGCCGATCGATCCGAACGTGTGGCTGCCGGAAGGTGCGCAGTTGGTGTTCAACACCAAGCAGGCGATTCCGATGACCATGGTCGGCCACGTGACCTCCAGCTACGCGCACAACTCCCTCGGTTATTCGTTTGCCATGGGTGTGGTCAAGGGCGGTCTGAAGCGCCTCGGTGAGCGGGTGTTTGCACCGCTGGCGGATGGCAGCGTGATCGAGGCGGAGATTGTTTCTTCGGTGTTCTTCGACCCGAAGGGTGATCGCCAGAACATCTGACACTGATCGTTCCCACGCTCTGCGTGGGAATGCATCCCGGGACGCTCTGCGTCCCAAGAGCGGACGCCGAGCGTCCATGGCGGCATTCCCACGCAGAGCGTGGGAACGATCAAGAATTCAGGAAGGTGCTTTATGACCACAGCCAATATTTACCAACAACGCCCGACTACCGGCGCCAAGGCCGAGTCGTCGCTGCAGCATGCCGACCTCGCCAGCCTGGTCGGCAAGGGCCGCAAAAACGCCGGCGTGATCGTGCGGGAAAAGAAACTCCTCGGCCATCTGACCATTCGTGGCGACGGCCACGATGCCGCGTTCGCCGCCGGTGTGCACAAGGCCTTGGGCATCGAACTGCCTGGCGCCCTCAGCGTCATCGTCAAAGGTGAAACCAGCCTGCAATGGATGGGCCCGGACGAATGGCTGCTGATCGTGCCAAGCGGTGAAGAATTCGCTGCTGAACAGAAACTGCGTGAAGCGCTGGGCGATCTGCACATCGCGATCGTCAACGTCAGTGGCGGCCAGCAAGTGCTCGAACTGAGCGGGCCGAATGTGCGTCAGGTGCTGATGAAATCGACCAGCTATGACGTGCACCCGAACAGTTTTCCGGTGGGTAAAGCGGTCGGCACGGTGTTCGCCAAGTCGCAGTTGATGATTCGACATACCGCTGAAGACACCTGGGAACTGCTGATTCGTCGTAGCTTCTCGGATTACTGGTGGTTGTGGTTGCAGGATGCTTCGGCTGAGTACGGCCTCAGCGTCCAGGCCTGATAGATCAAGAGCCACCCCCTCACCCCAGCCCTCTCCCCCAGGGGGGAGAGGGGGAAAGGGAGCCGATCTCGGGTGTTTTTGCGATCTGCATTCACCTTCAGATTTTCAGGTCGGCGTAGCTCGAACCAACACCACGGTCAGTCCCCTCTCCCTCTGGGAGAGGGCTAGGGTGAGGGAAAAACCTGACACCCCGCACAAAGAACAGGAGCCACCGCACCATGAGCCGCGCCCCAGACACATGGATTCTGACCGCCGACTGCCCCAGCGTCCTCGGCACCGTGGACGCGGTGACGCGTTTTCTGTTCGAGCAGGGTTGCTACGTCACCGAGCACCATTCGTTCGATGACCGCCTCTCCGGGCGTTTTTTCATCCGCGTGGAATTCCGTCAGCCTGACGGTTTCGACGAGCAATCCTTCCGCGCAGGCCTCGCCGAACGTGGCCAGTCCTTCGGCATGATCTTCGAACTGACGGCGCCAAACTACCGGCCAAAAGTGGTGATCATGGTCTCCAAAGCCGATCACTGCCTCAACGACTTGCTCTACCGCCAGCGCATCGGCCAGTTGTCGATGGACGTTGCGGCGGTGGTCTCCAATCACCCTGACCTCAAGCCGCTGGCCGACTGGCACCAGATTCCCTACTACCATTTCCCCCTCGACCCCAACGACAAGCCGTCGCAGGAGCGTCAGGTGTGGCAGGTGATCGAAGACTCCGGCGCCGAACTGGTGATCCTCGCCCGCTACATGCAGGTGCTGTCGCCGGAGTTGTGCCGCAAGCTCGATGGCAAGGCGATCAACATTCATCACTCGTTGCTGCCGGGTTTCAAGGGCGCCAAGCCGTATCACCAGGCCTACAACAAGGGCGTGAAACTGGTGGGCGCGACGGCGCATTACATCAACAACGATCTCGATGAAGGGCCGATCATTGCCCAAGGCGTCGAGGCGGTGGATCACAGTCATTACCCTGAGGATTTGATTGCCAAGGGGCGCGATATCGAAGGCCTGACGCTGGCGCGGGCCGTGGGTTATCACATTGAGCGGCGCGTGTTCCTGAACGCCAATCGCACCGTCGTTCTCTAGATCGCTAAAAGATCGCAGCCTTCGGCAGCTCCTACAGGAGGGTGCGATTCATGTAGGAGCTGCCGAAGGCTGCGATCTTTTGATTTACCGAGCATTTAACGCGCTGCCTGCCTGGGCAACGCGGTTCCATAAAAACAACAGCGAGGTGAAAGCATGTCTGGCAATCGTGGTGTGGTGTATCTCGGCGCGGGCAAGGTCGAAGTACAGAAAATCGACTATCCGAAAATGCAGGACCCGCGCGGTCGCAAGATCGAGCACGGGGTCATTCTCAAAGTGGTTTCCACCAACATCTGCGGCTCCGACCAACACATGGTGCGCGGCCGTACCACGGCGCAGACCGGTCTGGTGCTGGGCCACGAAATCACCGGCGAGGTGATCGAAAAAGGCTCCGACGTCGAAAACCTGAAAATCGGTGATCTGGTCTCGGTACCGTTCAACGTTGCATGCGGGCGCTGCCGTTCCTGCAAAGAGCAACACACCGGCGTCTGCCTGACCGTCAACCCGGCCCGAGCCGGCGGTGCTTACGGTTACGTCGACATGGGCGACTGGACCGGTGGCCAGGCCGAATACGTGCTGGTGCCGTACGCCGACTTCAACCTGCTGAAACTGCCGGACCGGGACAAGGCCATGGAGAAAATCCGCGACCTGACTTGCCTCTCCGACATCCTCCCGACCGGTTACCACGGCGCCGTGACAGCGGGCGTCGGCCCGGGTAGCACCGTGTACATTGCCGGCGCCGGCCCGGTCGGTCTGGCCGCTGCCGCTTCCGCGCGTCTGCTGGGGGCGGCGGTGGTGATCATCGGCGACGTCAACACCATCCGCCTGGCTCACGCCAAGGCTCAAGGTTTTGAAATTGTTGACCTGTCGAAAGACGCACCTTTGCACGAACAGATCGCCGCGTTGTTGGGCGAACCGGAAGTAGATTGCGCGGTGGACTGCGTCGGTTTCGAAGCCCGCGGTCACGGCCATGACGGTGCCAAATCGGAAGCACCGGCCACCGTACTCAACTCGCTGATGGGCGTGGTCCGCGTGGCGGGCAAGATCGGTATTCCGGGCCTGTATGTCACCGAAGATCCGGGTGCCGTCGACGCTGCGGCAAAAATGGGCAGCCTGAGCATTCGCTTCGGTCTGGGCTGGGCCAAGTCGCACAGCTTCCACACCGGCCAAACCCCAGTGATGAAGTACAACCGCCAACTGATGCAGGCGATCATGTGGGATCGCATCAACATTGCCGAAGTGGTGGGCGTGCAGGTGATCAGCCTCGATCAGGCGCCAGAAGGTTACGGCGAGTTCGATGCGGGCGTGCCGAAGAAGTTTGTGATTGATCCGCACAAATTGTTTAGTGCGGCGTAAGTTTCGCTCCCATGAAAAAGGGCAACCTGTCGGGTTGCCCTTTTTTTACGTTGGTTTTTATTCTTTGAACGAGCATTTGCTGGCGTCACCGTCAGCAGTAGCACAGTCATCACCTTTCCAGTTGCTCCCGGTGGCTTTAACCGGGGTCTCGTTTCGATAACTGATCGAGGCGCCGCGATCGCCCTTACCTTCATACCGGCAAATAACCACCGATTTTGGTGTGTCTTTGTCTTTAAGGCGTGCGGAAGTGAAGGTGAGATCGTCGGCGTCTTGAGATTGGCTCACCGAGACTGTCGGGCAAGTAGCGGCATAGGCGGTACTCATCATGGCCAGACTCATCAGGACACCCGTGATAACTTTCAGCTTCATCATTTGTACTCCGTTACATAAATGGGAGCCGCAATACTCGCGTGGATGATGGTTGTCGCCTAGTGTCAGATCTGACAGGTTTATAGTTCGTTTTGAAATATCGATTCACATGGCGTGCAACTAAAGGGCCTAAAAGATCGCAGCCTTCGGCAGCTCCTACACCAATCCATGTAGGAGCTGCCGAAGGCTGCGATCTTTTGATCTTCCGCAATTAGAGGGCTGCCAAAGCACCCTGATAAAGAACCGGTCCAGTCGGCTGCCCGGTCGGCGAACCACCCTTCGGTTCCAGACTCACCGCCAGCGCAATCGGCTTCCCGATCAGAGTCTTCTGCGCCTCGCTCAACTCGACCTTGCCCTTGCCACCCGCCGGGATCACACCCAGCGAGATCGGTTTGCCGTCGGCAGGGATTGCCCACAGTTCCAGGCTGCGATCAGGCGCGACGGAGGCCAGTGTCAGCGGCTCCACTTGCAGATAATCCGCATGCGCCTCGACCTTCAGCGCCGGTTGCGCCTCGGCGGTCAGCAGGGTGGCGCTGTAGCGGGTGTCGTCGCGGTTGTACAGCGAACCGAGGAACACCAGCACGACAATCGAGCAAGCTGCCGCCGAGAGTCGTAGCCAATTCCAGAACGGACGTTTCTCGGGGACATGCAGCACTTGCGGTTCGATGCGCGCGGTGATGCCTTGCCACACGCGGTCCGGCACCGGATGTTCCGGCAAGGATTCGGTGAGGCTGACCAGCGCTTCCTGCCACTGCGCCAGTTCGGCACGCAACGCAGGGTCATCCAGCAGCAATTGTTCAAAACGCCGACGTGCAGGCGCAGGCATCAGGCCGATGGCGTAATCGGCGGCGAGGGCGCGGCGCAGGGCGGGGGTCTGGTAGTTCATGATTCAAGGCACCGGCGCAAGCGTTCCATGCCGCGGCGGATCCATGATTTGACCGTCCCCAGCGGTGTCGCGAGGTGTTCGGCGAGTTCCGTACACGACAATCCCTGAAAGTAGGCCACAGTGATCGACTGGCGCTGCATGCTTTCAAGCGTTTCCAGGCAACGGTTCAACGCATGAGCCTCACGGGCGCTGTCCAGTTGTTCGTGAGCCGAAGGACTGGCGTCCGCCAGCGCGTCCTGTTCCAGATCGGTCAGCGGGCGCTCGCGCTGTTTGCGCAACTGGTCGATGGCTTGATTGCGGGTGATGTTGATCATCCAGGTCAGCGGCGCCGACAAGTGCGCTTGATAGCGCGAGGCGTTGTTCCAGATGCGCACGAAGGCTTCCTGCAATACTTCTTCAGCCAGATCCGCGCGGCCCATGAAACGCAGGGCCACGCCATGCAGGCGCGGGCCGACGCTGCGGTAGAGGGTTTCGAAGGCGCGACGGTCACCCAGTGAACACTGGGCCAACAGCTGTCGCAACTGATCGGTGTCGGCGGTGGAAATAGCGACTCTCCAGGCAAATGTCGGGCGACGAGGGCGCAGCTCGGGCTGTTCACAGGCTAGTTCAGCGATAGCGGTTGTGCCATTCATCGCGGCAATTCCAGGGTTTCACGATTCATATACGTGGGTATGATGAAAATGGATGCGCAGGCGAGGAACATGCCCGCGAGTCCCCGGTCAAACCGGCAGTTTTATCGTCCATCGACGGACGGTTTTCACAGCGCAAGAGGATGTCTGAATGAAGATTTCACGCGGTATTGCCATGGCTTCGCTGATGACCCTTGCGGCCAGCCCGGTGTTTGCCGGTTTCAGCCTGGACGATGTGACCAAGGCAGCTTCAAGCATGCAGGGCGGCAACGCGGCCACTGCTGCGGCACCGACCTCGGAAACCGCTGGCCTGCTGCAAGCGGTCACCGGTCTGGGTGTTACCCCTCAGCAAGCCGTCGGCGGCACCAGTGCAATGCTTGGCCTGGCCAAGAACCAGTTGAGCAGCACCGATTATTCGCAGTTGGCCAAAGAAGTGCCGGGCATCGACAAGCTGTCGGGCGGTAGCGGCAACCTGGCAGCGTTGAGCGGGTTGTTGGGCTCGTCGGGCAAGTCGGCCGGTCTGGAAAACGCACTGGGCAACGTCAAGAACACCAGTGACCTGAACAACGCCTTCGGCGCGTTGGGCATGGACAGCGGCATGGTCGGCCAGTTTGCCCCGGTGTTGCTCAAGTATCTGGGTGACCAAGGCGTCGGCGGCCCGCTGCTGCAAAGCCTTGGCAGCATCTGGGGCGCCGGCACCGGTAGCTGATTCAGCGCCGCTCGCTGCGCAGTTCGGCGATGCGTCGATCCTTGTCGTTCCAGAGCTGGTTGACCCAGTTCTGGACCGTCTGGCGAAACGCCGGATCGTTCTCGTAATCGCCCTGCCACAGCGCCGGATCGAGTTCGCGGGTCTGGATGTCGATGATCACGCGCGGCACGGCGCCGCTGATCAAATCCCAGAAGCCTGGAATTTTCTCCTGTGGATAAACCACAGTGACATCGAGAATCGCATCCAGCTGTTCACCCATCGCCGCCAAGACAAACGCCACGCCGCCAGCCTTGGGCTTGAGCAAATGGTTGAACGGTGATTGTTGCTCGGCGCTTTTCGCCGCCGTGTAGCGCGTGCCTTCCAGATAATTCACCACGGTCACTGGCTGTCGCTTGAACAGCTCGCAGGCCTGTTTGGTGATCTCCAGATCCTTGCCCGCCAGCTCGGGGTTCTTCGCCAGAAAGGCCTTGGTGTAGCGCTTCATGAACGGGTAATCCAGCGCCCACCACGCCAGCCCCAGAAACGGCACCCAGATCAGTTCTTTCTTGAGGAAGAATTTGAAGAACGGCGTGCGCCGGTTCAGCGTCTGGATCAGCGCCGGGATGTCGACCCACGATTGGTGGTTGCTGACCACCAGGTACGAGGTGTCGCCACGCAGATCCTCGCCACCGCGAATGTCCCACTGAGTGGGGATGCACAGGCGGAAAATCAGCTTGTCGATCTCGGCCCAGGTCTCGGCGATCCACATCACCGCCGACGACGCATAGTCGCGCCAGCGGCCCGGGGCGACCAGTTTGAGCAGGGCAAACACCAGCAACGGCCCGATCAGGATCAGGGTGTTGAGCAACAGCAGCAAGGTGACGAAACAGCCGGTGAGCAGGCGGCGCATAAGCAACTCTTTGCAAACGGATGGGCGCGCCATGATAAGCAGCTTCGCGCGGCAGGCCAAATCAACGCTGACGAATGTTTCACTTTAGTCGCGTTAACCTGATCGTTCCCACGCTCTGCGTGGTAACGCCGCCCGGGACGCTCCGCGTCCCTGTGACGCAGAGCGTCACTGGATGCATGCCCACGCAGAGCGTGGGAACGATCAAGCGCGCAACGGTCTAAAATTCCGTTGCCTAACTCCCCAAGGAAGCCCCTTACGTGAAATCCCTCCTTGCACTGTTTGCCCTCGTCGCCCTGCCGGTCATGGCCGCCGAGCCGACCCTGTACGGGCGCTACGAATACATCGCGCTGCCGGAAATCGGCGGCGAAGTGCTCAAGGCCAAGATGGACACCGGCGCGCTGACTGCCTCGCTGTCGGCCAAGGACATCGAAACCTTCACCCGCGATGGCGAGGATTGGGTGCGTTTCCGCCTCGGCACCAAGGACGCCAGCAACAAGGTCTACGAACACAAGGTCGCGCGGATCAGCAAGATCAAGAGCCGCTCGGATGAAGAGGACGAGGGCGAAAGCACCGAAGTCGCCAAGCGCCCGGTGGTCGACCTGGAGCTGTGCCTGGGCGACGTCAAGCGTACCGTAGAGGTCAACCTGACCGACCGCAGCAACTTCAATTATCCGCTGCTGATCGGTGCCAAAGCCTTGCGCGAGTTCGGTGCGGCAGTCAACCCGGCGCGGCGCTTCACGGCTGACAAACCGGACTGCTGAGCCAAGTGGTCTCATTGACGTAACGTCAGGCTTGGGGCACCGTTCGCGCACTCAACCACGGGCTCGGACGCCATGCCTCATATCCTGATTGTCGAAGACGAAGCGGCGATTGCCGACACGCTGATTTTTGCCTTGCAGGGCGAGGGTTTCAGCACCACGTGGCTGAGCCTTGGCGCAGCGGCGCTGGAGCATCAGCGACAGACCCCGGCCGATCTGATCATCCTCGACATCGGCCTGCCGGACATCAGCGGTTTCGAGACCTGCAAACAGCTGCGGCGTTTCAGCGAAGTGCCGGTGTTGTTCCTCAGCGCCCGTGATGCCGAGATTGATCGCGTGGTCGGGCTGGAGATCGGCGCTGACGACTACGTGGTCAAGCCGTTCAGCCCGCGCGAAGTCGCGGCGCGGGTCAAGGCGATCCTCAAACGCATGGCGCCACGTCCCGCCATCGAGGCCGCTTCGGCGCTGTTTCGCATTGATCCCGAGCGCGTGCAGATCAGCTATCGAGGCCAGCCGCTGAGCCTGACCCGCCACGAATTCCGTCTGCTGCAATGCCTGCTCGAACAACCCGAGCGGGTGTTCAGCCGCGAACAATTGCTCGACGCGCTGGGCGTGGCGGCCGATGCCGGTTACGAGCGCAGCATCGACAGCCACATCAAGAGCCTGCGCGCCAAGTTGCGGCTGGTGCGTGCCGCCGCCGAGCCGATCCAGACCCATCGCGGCCTCGGCTACAGCTATAGTCCGGGGCACAGCTGATGTCGTTGGGCCTGCGGATATTTCTGGTGTATGTGCTGTTTATCGGCCTCACCGGTTATTTCGTGCTCAATACGGTAATGGAAGAAATCCGTCCCGGCGTGCGTCAGTCCACCGAAGAAACCCTGGTGGACACCGCGAACCTGATGGCGGAAATCCTTCGTGACGACTTCAAGGCCGGCACCCTCAGCGAGAATCGCTGGCCGCAGTTGCTGCGCGCCTATGGCGAACGCCAGCCGCAAGCGACGATCTGGGGCTTGCCGAAAAATCAGGTCAACCACCGCATCTACGTAACTGACGCCAAGGGCATCGTCGTCCTCGACTCCAGCGGGGTGGCGGTCGGTCAGGATTACTCGCGCTGGAACGACGTCTACCTGACCCTGCGCGGTGAGTACGGCGCGCGCTCGAGCCGCAGCGATCCGAATGACGCCAACTCTTCGGTAATGCACGTCGGCGCGCCGATTCGCGATAACGGCAAAATCATCGGCGTGGTCACCGTGGCCAAGCCCAACAGTTCATTGCAGCCTTATGTTGATCGCACCGAGCGGCGCTTGCTGTTTTACGGCGCGGGTCTGATCGGCCTCGGTCTGCTCTTCGGTGCATTACTGTCGTGGTGGCTGAGCCGTGCGCTGCATCGTTTGACCGGTTACGCCCAAGCCGTCAGCGAAGGTCGGCGGGTGGAAGTGCCGCATTATCGCGGCGGTGAACTGGAACAACTCGCCACCGCTGTGGAGCAGATGCGCACGCAACTGGAAGGCAAGGCCTACGTCGAGCGTTATGTGCACACACTGACCCATGAATTGAAGAGCCCGCTGGCGGCGATTCGTGGCGCCGCCGAGTTGCTGCAAGGGGAAATGCAGCCGGTTCAGCGCCTGCGGTTTGTCGGCAACATCGACAGTGAAAGCGCGCGGATGCAGCAGTTGATCGAGCGGTTGCTGAATCTGGCGCAAGTCGAACAACGCCAAGGCCTGGAAGAACGGGTCGCGGTGCCACTGGCGGTGTTGGTGGATGAGTTGTTGCAGGCGCAGGCCGCGCGGATTGAAGGTAAACAGCTGCGGATCGAGCAGATGATTGCGGCGGATCTGCTGTTGACGGGCGAGCCGTTTCTGTTGCGCCAGGCGCTGGGCAATCTGCTGGAGAATGCCCTCGATTTCACCCCTCGAGAGGGGTTGTTGCGTTTCAGTGCCGAGCGGGTTGACGAGCAGATCGAGTTTCGTCTGTTCAATGAAACTGCGCCGATTCCTGACTACGCTTTGCCGCGTCTGACTGAGCGCTTCTACTCGTTGCCGCGTCCGGACAGTGGGCGCAAAAGCACGGGGTTGGGGCTTAACTTCGTTGAAGAAGTGGTCAAGTTGCATGGTGGGGTGATGCGGATTCGCAATGTCGAGAACGGGGTTGAAGTGAGATTGCGCTTGCCTTGATACCGAGGTGCGGCTATTGCGAGCTGGCTCACTCCTACAGTTTGGAATGCGTTCCCCTGTAGGAGCTGCCGAAGGCTGTGATCTTTTGATCCCCACACAAACTCCACAATCTCCCCACATTCCTCCCACAACCAATCACCAGACTCTGCCCATCCAAACAGGGAGAGTCCCATGAACAAGAATCTGACAATAAAGCTCGGCGCCATTGCCCTGCTGATCCTGCTGCTGTTGATCCCGTTGCTGATGATTGATGGCGTTATCGATGAGCGCCAACAACTGCGCGACGGCGTACTCGAAGACATTGCCCGCAGTTCCAGTTACAGCCAGCAACTGAGCGGGCCGGTGATGGTGGTGCCGTATCGCAAAGTGGTACGCACGTGGAAAACCAACGAAAAAACCAATCAGCGTTATGAAGACATCGGCGAAGAGCGCGGACGTCTGTATTTCTTGCCGGAGCGTTTCGAACTCGACGGGCAGGTGCAAACCGAGCTGCGCAAGCGTGGCATTTACGAGGCGCGGCTGTTCCACGCGGATAACCGTATCAATGGGCATTTCTCGTTGCCGGCCCAGTTGGGCATCAAGGAAAACTTCGCCGACTACCAGTTCGACGCGCCGTTTCTCGCCGTGGGCATCAGCGATATTCGCGGGATCGAAAACGCGCTGAAACTGGAACTCGACGGTCAGCGCCTGGACTTTGTGCCAGGTACCGAGGTCGGCTGGCTCGGTCAAGGTGTGCGGGTAGCACTGCCAGTGCTCGACACCAGCAAACCTGTGGAAATGGCCTTCGCTTTCGACCTGCGCCTGCAGGGCACGGGTTCGTTGCAGGTGTTGCCGGTGGGCAAGACCAGCGGCGTCAGCCTCGCCGCCAACTGGCCGCATCCGAGTTTCGTCGGCAACTTTCTGCCGGCCAAGCGCGAGATCAACGATCAGGGTTTCAGCGCCGATTGGCAGACTTCGTTTTTCTCCACCAACCTGCAAGAGGCGATGGAGCGCTGCGTGCTCGGCGACTGCGAGGCGTTCAACGGGCGCAGTTTCGGGGTGAGTTTCATCGACCCGGTGGATCAGTATCTGAAGAGTGACCGGGCGATCAAATATGCCTTGCTGTTCATCGTCCTGACGTTCGCCGGTTTCTTCCTCTTCGAAGTGCTCAAGAGCCTGGCGGTGCACCCGGTGCAGTACGCGTTGGTCGGTGTCGCGCTGGCGTTCTTTTATCTGTTGTTGCTGTCGTTGTCCGAGCACATCGGCTTTGCCCTCGCGTATCTGCTGTCGGCCAGTGGTTGTGTGTTGTTGATCGGCTTTTATGTCTGCCACGTGTTGCACAGCGTGCGCCACGGCTTGAGTTTTTCGGCGGGGTTGGCGGCGTTGTATGGCCTGCTGTATGGGTTGCTGAGTGCCGAGGATTACGCGCTGTTGATGGGCTCGTTGTTGCTGTTCGGTTTGCTCGGGGTGTTCATGGTGCTGACGCGCAAACTGGATTGGTACGGGATTGGGCAGAAACCGGCCAAGCCGTTGGCGTTTGATATCGGGGTGGTGGAATGAGCCGGTCGTTGGGGTTGCGCGAGGATCAGCGCTGGAAGGATGAGTTGGTGACGCGGATTATCGGCTATTTGCCTGTGGAACCGAGTTGCCGCCATCGCTGGCAAGCCAGCTCCCACAGGGTTTGTGGCGGATCGGTGGTTGGTGTCATCACCGATTCCATTGTGGGAGCGGGCTTGCTCGCGAAGAGGCCGGAACAGGCACCCAAGAACTAAGGCTTGGGCATCGTCGCGATCATGGACGCTCGCTGACTCACCTCAAAAAACCAGTTGGCCAATTGCGGGTTGGCGTCACGCCAGCCTAGGTCCGGGAAGCGCAGGTCGAGGTAACCGAGCGCACACGCCACGCTGATCGCGGCCACATCGAAGTGGCTGGTCAGCTCGGCGATTGCATCGTTTTCCAACAGATTCAACGCGCGACGGATCTTCTCGCGTTGGGCTTCGAGCCATTCGTCCCAATGTTTCTCTGGCGCGCGCAAGACCAGTTCATAACGCACCATCACCGAGGCGTCCATGATCCCGTCAGCCATCGAGGCCAGAGTCAGACGACGCCAGCGGGCCGCGCCTTCACGCGGGATCAACGGGTTGCCGACGTGTTGGTGGTCGAGGTATTCGAGGATCACGCGGCTGTCATGGATGACGTTGCCATCGGCCAGGCGCAGGGCCGGAATCTTGCCCAGCGGATTGTCGGCGTTGAGCTCGGCACTCGGGCTGACCGGGCTGAGCACACAGTCTTGCAACGCGACGCGATCCTGCTGGCCGGTCTCGTGCAGCAACACCATCACTTTGCGTACGAACGGGGAAAGCGTGTTGTGGTACAGGGTCATGCTGGGGGCGGACATTGGCAGGGTCTCGATCAGAACGATGAGGGAGCAGCATAGCGCGTCAGCGCACGAGCTCAAGCCTGACGCCGGACCCAATGTAGGAGTGAGCCTGCTCGCGATAGCGCAATAACATTCAACATCAATGTTGGCTGACCCACCGTTATCGCGAGCAGGCTCACTCCTACAAAGGTTTTTCAGCTTCGCAGCAGTAGACCTCTTATGGCCAGAACCGCCGGCACACCCAGCCCGACCCAGCTCAACGCATCCCAGACCCCGTCCCCCAGCAACGCCGCAAACAACCCCGCCGCACTCAGCAACGCAATCACGATCGGCGTGCTGAAGACTTTCCAGAAATTCGACTGACGCGGCTTCATGCAGAGGCCTCCGCCGGTTCCGGCACAGGCTTGGCGGCCTTGCGCCGCACCACCCACAGATACACGCCACTGCCAAGAACGATGATGGTCAGCACATCGAGCGTGGCCCAGAGGATTTTCATTGGCATGCCGCCGTAGTCACCGAAGTGCAGCGGCTGCGACATGCCCATGGCGTCCATGTACCACGGCCGCTCGGCCACCGCCGTGACCTTCAGGGTAGTGGCGTCGATCAACACCGGCGTCAACAAGTGCGAAGTCAGGTGCGTGCCGCCCTTCATGAACACCGAGTAATGATGCTCGCTGGAAAACCGCGTGCCGGGGAAGGCAATGAAATCCGGCTTCATGCCCGGTGCAACTTCAGCGGCGATATCGAGCAACCGCGTGGCCGGCGCCAGATGGGTCAGTGGCGGGGCGTCGCGATAAGGCTCGATCAGCGCAGTCAGTGCTTCGTTGCGCCAAGCGGCGATCAACAGATCGGCGCAGGCGCTGATCACACCGGTGACGCCCACCACCAGCGCCCACGTCAGGGTGACTACGCCGATCAGGTTATGCAGGTCAAGCCAGCGCAACCGGGTGGATTTATCCTGGCGCACCGTGCCGAATTTCAGCCGGCGCATGAACGGCAAATACAGCACCGTCCCGGAGACGATGGCCACGACAAACAGCAAACCCATGAACGCCAGCAGCAACTTGCCCGGCAGCCCGGCGAACATGTCGACATGCAGGCGCAGGATGAACAGCATCAAGCCGCCGTTGGCCGACGGGGTTTCCAGCGCTTCACCAGTGCGCGCATCGAGCATGAAGGTGTGCGAGGAGTTCGGCTCGGTGCCGGCGGTTTTCGCCATGATCGTCAGCACGGCATTCGGCTCATCGTCGTCGAAGCCGAAGTACTGCACGACGTCGTCAGGGCGATGTTTTTCTGCGGCCTCGACCAGTTGCGCCAGATTCAGCCGCGGCGTGTCGGCGGGCATCTCACGCACTTCGGGGGCATCGCCGAGCAGGTGCTCGATCTCGTGATGGAAAATCAGTGGCAAACCGGTCAATGCCAGCATCAGCAAAAACACGGTGCAGATCAGACTGGTCCAGGTGTGGATAAACGACCAGCGACGAATTGTTTTACTTTTCATTTCATGACCTTCAAAAACACCAAAGCCGTCCACGAGGGACGGCCTGGTCACAGGGCCTGTTTCAGCTCAGTTGCTTACCACTTGTAAGTGGCACTGGCGACGACGCTGCGCTGGTCGCCGTAGTAGCAGTAGAAACCGTCGCAGGTGGAAATGTAGTCCTTGTCGAACAGGTTGGTCGCGTTGAGTGCCAGCGACGCGCCTTTGAGGCTGTTGTCCAGACGGCCGAGGTCGTAATGCACGGCCGCGTCGAACACGGTGTAGGCGTCAGCCTTGCCCAGCCAGGTGTTGCCTTTGTCGCCGTAGGTGTTGCCGGTGTAGCGCACGCCGCCGCCGATGCCGAAGCCGTCGAGTAGGCCGGTGTGCCAGGTGTAGTCGGTCCACAGCGAGGCTTGCTGGTTCGGCATCAGTTGCAGGCGATTGCCTTTGTCGACGCCTTTCTGCACCTCGGACTTGGCCAGGGTGTAGGCGGCGATGACTTTCAGGTTATCGGTCACGTCGGAGACCGCTTCCAGCTCCAGGCCTTTGACTTTCACTTCGCCGGTCTGGCTGGTGATCGTCACGTTGTTGACGATGCTGTTGACCGAGACGTTCTTCTGGGTCAGGTCATACACCGCCGCGCTGAGCAGGGTTTTGCTGCCCGGTGGCTGGTACTTGATGCCCATTTCCCACTGCTTGCCTTCGGTCGGCTTGAACGAGTCGGTCGAGGTCGCGTCGGCGCCGCTGGTGGGCTGGAACGATTCGGCATACGACAGGTATGGCACAAAACCCGAGTCGAACACGTAGCTGATCGCCGCGTTGCCGCTGAACGCTTTGTCACGCTGAGTGTTGGTGGCGTCGCCCTTGTTGATGAACTGCGTGCTGGTGTGCACCCAGTCTTCACGCCCGCCGAGGGTCAGGCGCCACTGGTCGAGGGCCATCTGGTCCTGCACGTAGAGACCGGTCTGGGTGGTCTTCTGGTCGTAATCGTAAAACGCGCTGGAGCGCGGTGGACGCACGATGGTCTGGCCGTAGATCGGGTTGTTGACGTTGATGTCCGGCGCGGAGCCAAAGATCGAGGTGTAGTTGGTGTTGCTGCGTTGATGATCGAGACCCAGCAGCAGCGTATGGCGGATGTCGCCGGTGGCGAAATCGGCCTGGAAGTTGTTGTCCACGGCGAACTGGCTGATGTCTTCATCGACGTTGGTGGTGCCGCGGCCGACATTGCCCTGATCGTCGACGGTGAACCCGGCGAACGACGGGTTGTAGCTGTTGACGGTGACGGTCTGGAAGGCCAGATCCGACTTGGTGTAACGCAGGTTCTGCTTGAACTGCCAGACGTCATTCAGGCGATGTTCGAAGGCGTAACCGAGCGCGTAGTAGGTGCGGTCGTAGTAGTCGTAGTCAGGATCACCGAGGTTCTTGTGGTGGGAGATCTTGCCGAACGGCATGTCGATCTTGGTGCCCTGGATCGGGTAGAACTGGCTGGTGACGCCGGTATCGTCACGGGTGAACTGCGTGAGCAGGGTCAGCTTGGTATCGTCGTCGATATTCCAGGTCAGGCTCGGCGCGATGTTGTAGCGCTTGTTTTCGATGTGGTCGATCTGCGTGTCGCTGTCGCGCACGACGCCGCTGATGCTGTACAGGAACTGACCAGCCTCATCAATCTTGTCGGTGCTGGCGAAGTTGATCTGGCGATGGTTGTCGCTGCCGTATTGCAGCTGAATTTCGCTGCTGGCTTCGGCACTTGGACGGCGGCTGACCATGTCCAGCAAGCCGCCCGGAGGCGTCTGGCCGTATACCGACGACGCCGGGCCACGCAGCAGGGCGAGGCGATCGAGGTTCCAGGTTTCCGGTTTCGGGTTGGCGTAGACACCGCGTGGCAGCGGCAGGCCATCGAGGAACTGGGTCGGCTCGAAACCACGCACGCGCAGCCAGTCGATGCGGGTGTCGCTGCCGTAGCTGCTGGCGGTGATGCCCGGCATGTAGCGCACGGCGTCGTCGAGGCTGTGCACGCCACGATCTTCCATTTGCTGGCGCGTCGCAACCGAGATCGAGCGGGGAGCTTCGACCAGCGCGGTGTCGGTCTTGGTGCCGGCGGCGGTGCGGGTGGCGGTGTAGCCCTCGACCGGGCTCCAGGCGGTTTCGCTGTTTTCCACGCCGATGACCGAAGTCTCCGGCAGGGCCAGCGTACCTTCAGGCACGGCGACCAGGCTGTAAGTGCCGGCGTTGCTTTGTTCCAGTTGCAGACCGGTGCCACGCAGGGCTGCACGCAAGGCGCCGGCCGCGTCGTACTGACCGCTCACCGGTGCCGAGGTCTTGCCGGCTGCCAGCGCCGGGTTCAGCGACAGCGCGAGGCCGCCCTGGCTGGCGATCTGGTTGAGCGTGGTCGACAGCGGCGCGGCGGGCAGGTTGTAGGCGCGAACGCTGGACGCTTGTTCAGCGGCGAGCAACGGGTTGCTGATCAGCGGCGCGCTGAGAGCAATGGCGACGGCCAGCAGGCTGGGGCGCAACAAGGTGTCTAGCGAACGGGACATACGGCGGCTCCTGAATGGAAATATTTCTCAATTGCCTGTGTGCCGGATGAAACTCGAAAAGTGATAGGGCTGGATGAAAATAATTTCGATTTGCGGAAAACAGCGGTGTGGCGGATGACGCCATCGCGAGCAGGCTCACTCCTACAGGGGAACGCATTTCAACTGTAGGAGTGAGCCTGCTCGCGATAGCAACCGCTCAGCCACCCGATCATTCAGGCTTGGAATCAGCCTTCGCGACTGTCACCCAATACTGCGTGTGCTGCTCGATCTGTACCGGCAGGGTCGGCAGCAGGGCGTTCAGCGCTTTGTCGGTGTCATGCAGCGGAAAGCTGCCGGTAATCCGCAGATCAGCCACGTCCGGCGCGACGCCCAGGTGCCCGCGTCGATAACGCCCGAGTTCATGCACCAGATCGCCCAGCCGCGCGTTGTCGACCACCAGCATGCCGCGCGTCCACGCGTCGGCGCCGGGATTGAGCGCGACAATCGGGTCCAGCCCGTCGCTACGCAGCAGCACTTGCTGGCCTTCACGGAGGATCTGTTCTTCAGGGTTCGTTGGCGTGTGTGCCGCCACCGCCGACTGCAACACGCTCAGGCGCGTGCCATCTTCCTCGCGCTTGACCAGGAACCGCGTGCCGAGGGCGCGCATGCTGCCCTCGCGGGTTTCGACGATAAACGGCCGCGCATCGCCATGACCGGTTTCGACGAGAATCTCGCCTTCCTGCAAAACGATCAGCCGGCGCTTGTCATCGAAACGCACATCCACCGCGCTGTGGGTGTTGAGATTGAGCACGGTACCGTCGGCAAGGTGCAGGGTGCGTTGTTCACCGGTGGCTGTGCGCTGATCGGCGAGCCAGTAATCCAGCGGCAGATAACGCTCACTCAGGAACAGGCCCAGGCCGATGACCACGACGACGCTGGCCAAACCGCTGCCAAGCCTGCGCACGCGCCGGCGAATGCCCTCGCGCGATTGCAACAAGGCACTGCGCGCCGGACCTTTGGCCACGCTGAAGCGCTGATCGAGCATGCCCAGCTGCCGCCAGGCGCGCGCGTGTTCTTCATGCGCTGCGTGCCATTTGGCGAACTCTTCGCGTTCCAGCGGGCTGCTCGAATCGAGGGTCAGTTGCCAGGCAATTGCCGCGTCCAGCACATGCGCCGGTACGGGGCGGGAACTGGCGGGACTCATGTCGGCTCACCGTACAGGGCGATGTAGCACTGACGAATGCCTTGCGCCAGATACTGACGCACGCGCGGCACCGAAACACCGAGCTTCTCGGCGATCTCGGCATGGCCGAGGCCATCAAGGCGGTTGTACAGGAAAGCGGCGCGGGCCTTGGTCGACAGTTTGCCGAGCAAGCGGTCGATGGCCTTGAGGTCTTCGAGGATCAGTTGCTGTTCTTCTATAGAAGGTTGTTCGCCTTCAGGGATCAGCATCAATTCGGTGAGATAGGCCTGCTCCAGCGCGGCGCGACGGAAATAGTCGAACAGCAGGCCTTTGGCGATCGCCACCAGAAAGGCCCGTGGCTCACGCGGCGTCAGCAATTCATCGCGGCCGAGCAGGCGCACGAAAGTGTCCTGGCTCAAGTCTTCGGCGCGTTGCGGACAGGCCACATTGCGCCGCAGCCACGCCAGCAGCCAACCGCGATGGTCGCGATACATCGCACCGACGAGCTGACTGTGAGGGCTTGGGGCTGACGACACCGGACATCACCGATTGGGAAATGTTAACTAACGCGAATTGTTCGCGATTCTGGCAGAGGTGGGAATGGTTAGCAATTGGCCACTGGTCAGATGACACGTTTGGACAACCCTGTAGGAGCTGCCGCAGGCTGCGATCTGTTGATCTTGTTTTTGCAGATCAAGGTCAAAAGATCGCAGCCTTCGGCAGCTCCTACAGGGGGGGGTTAGAAGGACGGCGCTTGCTGGCGGCGCTTCCATTGGCTCAGGCGTTGCTGCAGGTTCAGCGGGCTGTGCATCTGTTGCTGACGCGCGCGACTGAACAAAATCAATGCCAGTTCCGCCGTGGCCAACGCATCGGCACTCGCGTTATGCCGTTCGAACACCTCAAGCTTGAACCAGTCGATCCACTCATCCAGCCCGGCTTCGCGAATGTTCGCCTGTGGGCACAGCAGCGGGGCGATGTCGGCGACATCCAGAAACACCTGCTGCAACTTGTGCCCCAGATGCTCCTTCAACGCGCGTCCAAGCATGTGCTGATCGAATGGCGCATGAAACGCCAACACCGGGCTGTCGCCGATAAACTCCAGCAGTTCCAGCAATGCTTCGACCGGGTCACTGCCGGCGGCAATCGCATTCGGCCCCAGGCCATGAATCAATACGCTGGGGCTGAGCTTCAACTCTGTGCATTGCAGCGTGCGTTCGAACTGCTGGCTGAAATCGATCGCGCCATCCTCGATCACCACCGCGCCAATCGACAACACCCGATCCTTGTTCAGGTTGAGCCCGGTGGTTTCCAGATCCAGCACCACCCAGCGCTGCTCACGCAGGCTGCATTCACCCAGCTCGGTGATCGCGGGCAGTTTTGCCAGGCGTTGCTGTAAATCCACTGACAGCACCGGGCTGGCCGGACGCAGCCACGAAAACAGGCTCATAGCTGATACCGCAAGGTCAGGCTGCTTTGCAGGCGCTGCGCCTGTCGCAACGACTCACGCAGAATGCGCCGATCGAGATGGTTGAGGCTGTCCGGATCGACGCGGTTGGAGTACGGCAGATTCTCGCGGGTCTGCAGTTGATGCTGTTGCATGCGCGTCTGCTGGATGAAGTGATACGCCTCTTCATAGGCCGCGCCGTCGAGCCGTTCGATGACTTCCTTGTCGACCAACTGACGGAAACGTTCGAGGGTGTTGTTGGCGTCGATGCCGTTGGCCAGCGCCAGCAGTCGCGCGCCATCGACGAACGGCGTCAGGCCTTGGACCTTGAGATCGAGCGTGGCTTTCTCGCCATTCTTGCGCGCCAGTACAAACTCGCGGAAGCGCCCGACCGGCGGACGATTGCGTAGCGCGTTGTCGGCCATCATGCGCTGGAACAAGCGGTTGTCGCCGACCTGATCGAGAATGCTCCGGCGTAGTTGCGCGCAACCTTGTTCATCGCCCCAGACCACGCGCAGATCGAAATAAATGCTCGACCCCAACAGGTTCTCCGGCGTCGCCTCACGAATAAACGCCGCAAAGCGCCGTGCCCATTCCGCCCGCGACAAGCACAGCTCGGGGTTGCCGGCCATGATGTTGCCCTTGCACAAGGTGAAGCCGCACTGCGCCAGGCTCTGATTGATCTGTTGGGCAATCGGCAGCAGCTTGCCGCGAATCTCCGCCGCATGCGCGGCATCGCGGGCATCGAACAGAATGCCGTTGTCCTGATCGGTGTGCAGCGTTTGCTCGCGGCGGCCTTCACTGCCGAAACACAGCCAACTGAACGGCACGCCGGGGTCGCCTTTTTCGGCGAGGGTCAGTTCGATCACCCGGCACACGGTGTGGTCGTTGAGCAGGGTGATGATGTGGGTGATCTGCGTCGAAGACGCGCCGTGAGCGAGCATGCGTTCGACCAGTTGGCCGATCTCGCCGCGCAGGCTCACCAATTGTTCGACGCGTTGCGCGCTGCGAATGGTCCGCGCCAGATGCACCAGATCGACCCGTTGCAGCGAGAACAGATCACGCTCCGAGACCACTCCGCACAGGCGTTGATCCTTGACCAGACAGACGTGGGCGATGTGCCGTTCGGTCATGGCAATCGCCGCATCGAAGGCGCTGTGGTCCGGTGAAAGGTAGAAGGGCGCGTGGGTCATATGGCGCTCGATGGCTTCGCCGAAATCGCCGATGCCTTCAGCCACGACATGGCGCAGATCACGCAGGGTGAAAATCCCCAGCGGCGCCTTGTGCTGATCCACGACGACGATGCTGCCGACCTGTTGCTCATGCATCAGCTTCACCGCTTCGCGCAGTGGCGTTTGCGGGCTGCACGTCACCGGGTGACGCATCGCCAGTTCGCCGAGGCGGGTGTTCAGCGAGTACTGGGTGCCGAGGGTTTCCACGGCTTTCTGCTGCACTTGCTGATTGACCTGATCGAGCAGGCTGCTGACCCCGCGCAAGGCGAAATCACGGAAGCTGTTGGAGAGCGCGAATAACTTGATGAACGCCAGTTTGTTCAGTTGCAGGCAGAAGGTGTCTTCGCCAGCCAAATGCTCGGTGCGCGTCGCGCGTTCGCCGAGCAATGCGGCCAGCGGAAAACATTCGCCGGTAGTGATTTCAAACGTGGTCTCGGTGCCGGGTTTGGTGATGTGCTGGCGTTCGCCAACCACCCGGCCCTGTTTGACGATATAGAAGTGTTCGACCGGGCCGTCGCTGGGTTTGATGATGCTCTCGCCCTGACCATAGAACCGCAGCTGACATTGCTCCACCAGATAAGCCAGGTGAGCGTGTTCCATCTGATTGAAGGGCGGGAAGCGCTGGAGGAATTGCAGGGTGCCCTGAATGTTCTGCAATACCGCGGTTTTCCCTGCCTGGGTGAAGGCGTCCGCTTTACTCATAACCATTACCGCAGTCTTTTTTGAATTGTTGTTGTCGGATCGTTGCGGCCATGGTCGACCCCTGCGCGCAGGGTGCCCATTGGACGTAAGTCTAGGTTTTGCCACCATTGGCGCAGTTTCGGAGATGCCCTACGCAAACAGTCGGAAATTCCCGCAGTTACCCCCTTGGAAAAAAATCCGACGAAGTGCACATTGAAGCTCTGCCCAGCGATGTCTGACCACATGCCAGGTGATTGATTTGCACACTTAGAGAACGCTATGTCCGACCACGATATTTTGAGCGATGCCGAGCGTGAAGCGCTCAGCGCAGTGATGCTCGAACCCGATCTGCCGCCGCAACGTGTCCTGATCGTCGATGACGACAAGGATGCGCGGGAACTGCTATCGGAGATTCTCGCGTTGGACGGCATTCGTTGCATGACCGCGGCCAGTGGCGAAACGGCACTGAAGATGCTCGCCGAGAAACCTTTGATCGGCTTGGTGATCACCGATCTGCGCATGGGCAATGTCGATGGCCTGGATCTGATTCGCCAGGTGCGCGAGTCGGTGAGGGCGGCGATGCCGATCATCATTGTCTCGGGCGACGCCGATGTGAAGGACGCAATCGCGGCGATGCATTTGAGCGTGGTGGATTTTCTGCTCAAGCCGATTGATACGGTGAAGTTATTGGCGTTGGTGAAACATGAATTGGGGATTGAGCTGTAGAAGCCCCTCACCCTAGCCCTCCCGAAACGTCGGACCGCCCGGAGGGAGAGGGGACTGACCGCGGTGGATGTTCGAGGTACACCGACTTGAGATTCCCAGTCGAACTCAGGTTTTGAAAAGCACCAAGATCAGCTCCCTTGCCCCTCTACCCTTGGCAATTCCTGAGTCGAGCTCAGATTTTGAAAAGCATACAGATCTGCTCCCTTTCCCCTCTACCCGTGGCAATTCCTGAGCCGAGCTCAGATTTTGAAAAGCATATAGATCTGCTCCCTTTCCCCTCTACCCCATGGGGGAGAGGGCTGGGGTGAGGGGGATGGATCTTAAGCCGACCAGAAAACCCAGCCCCGCAGCATAAACAAAAAAGCCCTGATCTCTCGATCAGGGCTTTTTCATATCCGGCATCTACGCAAATTTACAGGCCGTTGGCTGCCTTGAACTCGCGACGACGACGGTGCAGGACCGGCTCGGTGTAGCCGTTCGGCTGCTTGGTGCCTTCGACCACCAGTTCGACCGCCGCCTGGAAGGCGATGTTGCTGTCGAAGTTGGGGGCCAGCGGACGGTACAGCGGATCGTTGGCGTTCTGACGGTCAACCACCGGCGCCATGCGCTTGAGGCTTTCCATCACTTGCGCTTCGGTGACCACGCCGTGGCGCAGCCAGTTGGCGATGTGCTGGCTGGAAATACGCAGCGTGGCACGGTCTTCCATCAGGCCGACGTCATTGATGTCCGGCACTTTGGAGCAACCAACGCCTTGGTCGATCCAGCGCACTACATAACCGAGAATGCCCTGGGCGTTGTTGTCCAGTTCGTTCTTGATCTGCTCCGGGGTCCAGTTCGGGTTGACCGCCAGCGGGATGGTCAGGATGTCGTCCACCGAAGCGCGAGCACGTTTGGCCAGTTCGGCCTGACGGGCGAACACGTCGACCTTGTGGTAGTGCAGCGCGTGCAGTGCAGCAGCGGTCGGCGATGGAACCCAGGCGGTGTTGGCGCCGGCCAGTGGATGCGCAATTTTCTGCTCGAGCATCGCCGCCATCAGGTCCGGCATCGCCCACATGCCTTTGCCGATTTGTGCGCGACCTTGCAGGCCGGTGCTCAGACCGATATCAACGTTCCAGTTTTCGTAGGCGCCGATCCACTTCTCTGCCTTCATGTCGGCCTTGCGTACTACCGGGCCGGCTTCCATGGAGGTGTGGATTTCATCGCCAGTGCGGTCGAGGAAACCGGTGTTGATGAACACCACGCGCTCGCTGGCTGCCTTGATGCAGGCCTTGAGGTTGACCGTGGTACGGCGTTCCTCGTCCATGATCCCGACTTTCAGCGTGTTGCGCGCAAGGCCCAGCACGTCTTCGATGCGACCGAACAGCTCGTTGGTGAACGCTGCTTCTTCCGGGCCGTGCATCTTCGGTTTAACGATGTAGACCGAACCGGTGCGGGTGTTGCGACGCGAGGTGTTGCCGTTGAGGTTGTGCATCGCCGCGAGGCAAGTGACCAGACCGTCGAGGATGCCTTCCGGCACTTCGTTACCGTCTTTGTCGAGAATCGCGTCGATGGTCATCAGATGGCCAACGTTACGCACGAACAACAGCGAACGACCGTGCAGCGTCACTTCACCGCCATTCGGCGCGGCGTAGGTACGATCCGGATTCATGGTGCGAGTGAAGGTCTGGCCGCCCTTGGACACGGATTCCGACAGATCGCCCTTCATCAGGCCGAGCCAGTTTCGGTAGATCACCACTTTGTCGTCGGCATCGACGGCCGCCACGGAGTCTTCGCAGTCCATGATGGTGGTCAGGGCCGCTTCCATCAGGATGTCTTTGACGCCGGCCGCATCGGTCTGGCCGACCGGGGTGGTGGCGTCGACCTGGATTTCGAAATGCAGACCGTTGTGTTTCAGCAGGATCGCGATTGGCGCGTTGGCGTCGCCCTGGAAACCGATCAGTTGCGCATTGTCGCGCAGGCCAGCGTTGCTGCCATCCTTGAGGGTGACCAGCAGTTTGCCGTCAGCGATTTTGTAGCCGGTCGAATCAACGTGGGAGCCAGCGGCCAATGGCGCGGCTTCGTCGAGGAAGGCACGGGCGAAGGCAATGACTTTGTCGCCACGCACCTTGTTGTAGCCTTTGCCTTTTTCCGCGCCACCGTCTTCGCTGATCGCGTCGGTGCCGTAGAGGGCGTCATACAGCGAACCCCAACGGGCATTCGAGGCATTGAGAGCGAAGCGGGCGTTCATCACCGGCACAACGAGTTGCGGGCCGGCGGTACGGGCGATTTCATCATCGACGTTTTGTGTCGTTGCCTGGAAATCAGCCGCTTCTGGCAGCAGATAACCGATTTCTTGCAGGAACGCTTTGTAGGCTACGGCGTCGTGCGCCTGACCGTTGCGTTCCTGATGCCAGGCGTCAATGCGTGCCTGGAAGTCATCGCGTTTGGCGAGTAGGGCTTTGTTCTTCGGCGCCAGGTCATGAATGACCTTGTCGGCACCTTCCCAGAATTTGTCGGCGGTGAGGCCGGTACCGGGAATGGCTTCGTTGTTCACGAAGTCGAACAGGACTTTGGCGACCTGCAGGCCACCGACTTGAACGTGTTCAGTCATTGCTTGCCTCACTCTGCTCAGCTATTTCGCTTTTCAGCTCTTCAATTTGACAATGAAGCCTCTGGCCATTTAAACCACAAACCTGCCGACCAGTACATGCCATTGCTGGCGGCTGGGCTGGGACCAATCAAAGGCTTGGGGCCTTGCTGACGGGGCTTTCAGGGTTGCGAACGTGCCTTGGGCAGACATCGGTTCAGCGTTATGTAGTGCGCGCTGCGGCATACTACATGATGAGTTGCGCTTGTGAAAATCAGACTAATTACGTCGTTCTGCGACCTCATGTCGCATTGCGGTCACATCGCGGAACGGGATGTTCTCAAAAAACCATTGGATTGTTCCAGCTAAATATCAAAAGTTGTACACATAAATACTATTTGGCTGCTATGGCGCAGTTTTTGTGGTGCGCACCTTGATGGCGAGTGGATTTGTGGCGAGGGGATTTATCCCCGTTGGGTGGCGAAGCCGCCCCCAGCGTTTCTGGCAGATAAACCGAATTGGCAGGATTTACGACTGCTGCGCAGCCGGACGGGGATAAATCCCCTCGCCACAAATTGATACCCAAACCCAAACCCAAACCCAAACCCAAACCCAAACCCAGGCACAGTTTTTCAGCAAGGCAGGTCGGGTCGGGCTGAATTGACGTGCTTGCCTATACTTGCCCTTCTATAACAAAAGTCATGACAAGAGGGCGGCGCCATGGACCATCTCGTACTCACCGTGTTCGCCCCGGACAAGCCCGGGCAGGTCGAGCGCATTGCCCAATGCATCGCCGACCATGGTGGAAACTGGCTGGAAAGCCGGATGTCGCGGATGGCCGGGCAGTTCGCCGGGATTCTCCGGGTGGGCGTGCCGGCGGAGGCTTACGACGAATTAGTCGATTCCCTACAAGCCTTGTCGACACATGGCATTCGCGTGCTGATTGCCGAAAGCGGTATCGAACAGTCCTGTACCTGGAAACCGATCGCCATGGAGCTGGTAGGCAACGACCGGCCGGGGATTGTGCGCGACATCACGCGGCTGTTGAGCGAGCAGGGCGTCAACCTCGAACGGCTGGTGACTGAGGTGCGTCCGGCACCGATGAGCAGCGAACCGCTGTTTCACGCCGAGGCGATTCTCGCGGTGCCGCTAACCTTGTCGCTCGACGTCTTGCAGTCACGCCTGGAAACCCTGGCCGATGATCTGATGGTCGAGTTGGTGTTACGCACAGACCTTTGAACACCGTCCGGGTTATCCAGTTTTAACGTGCACCTGCCTGTGGATAACCTGTAGAGACCAGCCGCAGCGCCATACAGACTGCGGCTTTGCGCTAATTGATCAAAAAACCGCCAGCATTCAGTGACTTGCACACAAACGGCGGGGATCACGCTGTGGATAACCTTGGGAAGGAACGTGGCAGGCCACGAGAACCGTGGCCTGCGGGGGTTTGTACGTTTTTTGATCAGGCGCGGCGACGCAAACTGATTACGGCGTCGACGCTGTAAACGGCCAGACCGGCCCAGATGAAGATGAATGCGATCAGTGTGCTGGACGACAAGTGTTCACCGAACAGCAGCACCGCTTGCAACAGCACCAGTGTCGGTGCGAGGTATTGCAGGAAGCCGATCGTGGTGTAAGGCAAGTGTCGCGTGGCGGCGTTGAAGCACACCAACGGGACCAAGGTGACCGGCCCGGCGGCCACCAGCCACCACGCTTGCGACGTGGTCCAGAACTCGGGTTGTGCGCTGGTCGCGGTCTGGTTGAAGAGCAGCCAGGCAATGGCAATCGGCACCAGCATCCAGGTTTCCACCACCAGCCCCGGCAACGCCTTGACCGGCGCCTGCTTGCGGATCAGGCCGTAGAAGCCGAAGGTCAACGCCAGCACCAGCGACACCCACGGCAAGCTGCCGACCTGCCACACCTGCTGCGCCACGCCCACCGCCGCCAAGGCGACTGCGACCCACTGCATCCGCCGCAGACGCTCGCCAAGAAGCAACATCCCCAAGAGCACGTTGACCAGCGGGTTGATGTAGTAACCGAGGCTGGCTTCGAGCATGCGCCCGTTGTTCACCGACCATACGTAAGTCAGCCAGTTGGCGGCGATCAACGTACCGCTCAACGCGAGGATCGCCAGGCGTTTCGGGTTGTCGAGCAGTTCGCGCAACCAGCCCGGGTGCTTCCACACCATCAGCAACAGCGCGCCGAACAACGCCGACCACAACACCCGGTGGATGATGATCTCGACCGCCGGAACCTCGGCAATGGCTTTGAAATAGATCGGGAACAGGCCCCAGATGATGTAGGCACTCAGGCCCAGAATGTACCCGCGACGCGGGTTGGCGGCTTGCATGCAGAATCCTTGCTCAGGCAGCTGACAAAGGGGGGATTGTAAGGAGATTTGTCTACGAATGTCGTAGCGCAATGGTCGGGAAATTGTGAACACCGAACAAATGTAGGAGTGAGCCTGCTCGCGATAGCGCTCTGACATTCAACATTTTCGTTGACTGGATAAAACGCTATCGCGAGCAGGCTCACTCCTACAGAGGATGAAGGCGGGTCAGAAGAGTTTCAGTGGCTCTTCATTCAGTGCGGACAGTTGCTCGCGCAACGCCAACACCTGATCGCCCCAGTAACGTTCAGTACCGAACCACGGAAAACTGTGCGGAAACGCCGGGTCATCCCAACGCCGTGCCAGCCAAGCGCTGTAATGCATCAGGCGCAGCGCGCGCAACGGTTCGATCAGCGCCAGTTCGCGCGGGTCGAAATCGTGGAATTCGTTGTAGCCGTCCATCAACTCAGACAGTTGCCCGAGGCATTCCTGACGGTCGCCGGCCAGCATCATCCATATGTCCTGCACGGCCGGGCCCATGCGGCAATCGTCGAGGTCGACGATGTGGAACATCTCGTCGCGGCACATCATGTTGCCGGGGTGGCAGTCGCCGTGCATGCGGATGTTCTGGTGCGGCGTGTTGGCGTAGGCATCTTCCACACGCTTGAGCAGGTCGCGGGCGACCGACTCGTAGGCCGGCAGCAGGCTTTTCGGAATGAAATTGCCTTCGAGCAAAGTGTTCAGCGAGGCGTGGCCGAAGTTCTGCACGGCGAGGGCTTCACGGTGTTCAAACGGCTTGGTTGCGCCGACCGCGTGAATCCGCCCGAGCAACTGGCCCAGGCGATACAACTGATCAAGATTGCCCGGCTCCGGCGCCCGACCGCCGCGACGCGGGAACAGAGTGAAGCGGAAACCGGCATGCTCGTGCAGGGTTTCGCCGTTGTGGATCAGCGGCGCCACCACCGGGATTTCGACGTCGGCCAACTCGAAGGTGAACTTGTGTTCTTCGAGGATGGCTTCGTTGGTCCAGCGCTGCGGGCGGTAGAACTTGGCGATCAGCGGCTCGGAGTCTTCGATGCCGACCTGATAAACGCGGTTTTCATAGCTGTTGAGCGCCAGAATGCGCGCATCACTGAGGAAGCCGATGCTTTCAACGGCATCGAGGACGAGGTCGGGTGTGAGGGTTTCAAACGGGTGGGCCATGCTGACTCCTGCGCGCAGCAGGCTGCCGCGTCCGGCCCAGCATGGTAGCGCAGATGGCAGCGGGGGAGGTGGTTGGTGTCTGGGAGGGCCTCTTCGCGAGCAAGCCCGCTCCCACATTGGATTGTCTGTGTGCCTGAGATAGTTGGCACACTGAAGACCCTGTGGGAGCGAGCCTGCTCGCGAAGGCGGTTTATCAGGCGCCGACTATTCCGCCATCCTCACGGGTAATCGCCATCACTGACGAGCGCGGTTTGCCATTCGGCAAATGCTCAGGGAACGTCGAACCGCCGTTCTCCCCCGGATGCTGAATCCCGACAAACAGGGTCTTCTGATCCGGCGAGAAGCTGATCCCGGTAACTTCACAACCAATCGGCCCGACCATGAAGCGGCGAATTTCACCGGTCTTCGGATCGGCGCAGAGCATCTGGTTATTGCCCATCCCGGCAAAGTCGCCGGCGTTGCTGGAGTCGCCATCAGTGAGAATCCACAAGCGCCCGGCCTTGTCGAAGCCCAAACCATCGGGGCTGTTGAACATGTTCTGCGCGGTGATGTTTTTCGAGCCGCCCTTCGGCGTCCCGGCGTGCACGCCCGGGTTGCCGGCGACCACAAACAGATCCCAGGCAAACGTCTTCGCCGCGTGATCGTCGCGATCAGTGCGCCAGCGCAGGATCTGCCCGTAAACGTTCTTTTCACGAGGGTTCGGTCCGCCCACCGGTTGCCCGTCTTCGCCGCGCTTGGCGTTGTTGGTCAGGGTGCAATAAACCTGGCCATCCTTGGGGCTGACGACGATCCATTCCGGGCGGTCCATGCGCGTGGCACCAACAACACTGGCGGCGAGGCGCGCGTGGATCAGCACTTCAGCCTGATCGGCGAAACCGCTGCTGGCGTCGATACCGTTTTTGCCGTGGGTCAGTTCGATCCACTGGCCCTGGCCTTTCGGATGGTCGGGGTTGCTGTCGCCGTTGTCGAACTTGGCCACGTACAGGGTGCCGTGATCGAGGATGTCGCGGTTGGCCTTGGCGTTGCGATGGTTGATGCGGTCACGGCTGACGAATTTGTAGATGAACTCGCCACGCTCGTCGTCGCCCATGTACACCACAGCGCGGCCGTCGTCGGTCTCGGCGAGTGCGGCGTTTTCATGTTTGAAACGACCCAGCGCCGTACGCTTGACCGGGGTCGATTGCGGATCGAACGGATCGATCTCGACCACCCAACCGTGACGGTTGAGTTCGTTGGGGTTCTTCGCCATGTCGAAGCGCGGGTCATACGGATGCCAGTTGATCTCGCGGCTGGCGGCCGACACACCGTAGCGCTTCTGCGCCGGATCGAACTGTTGCTGGGCGTTGCTGCTGCCGAAGCAGTCGGTGAAGTTTTCTTCGCAGGTCAGGTAAGTACCCCACGGGGTTTTACCGTTGGCGCAGTTCTGGAAGGTGCCGAGGACTTGTTTGCCGTGTTTGTCGGCGGCGGTTTTCATCAAGGCGTGACCGGCAGCGGGGCCGCCGATGCGCAGCGGTGAGTTGCCGTGGATTCGGCGGTTGTAACGCGAGCCTTGAACGAACTGCCACTGGCCGTTCTTGCGCTGCACCTCGATCACCGAAACGCCTTCGCAGGCCAGCGCCTTGCGTACGTCCTCGGCCGATTTCGGCATGCCACCGTGCGGGTAGAGATAGCGGTAGTTGGTGTATTCGTTGTTGATCGCCATCAACGCGCGGTTGCGGTCGTCGGGGAAAGCGAACAGGCTCATGCCGTCATTGTTGTCGCCGAACTGCACTTCCTGTGCAGCGGCGGTGCCGTTGCCGCTCGGGTCGAAGGCCGGGCCGTTTTTGTGCAACGGATGGCCCCAGCTGATCAGCACCGAGGATTTGTAGCCTTTGGGCAGGCTGATCACGTCGGTGGTCGCCGCCGGAATGCTTTCGAAACCGAGCAAACGGCTGTTACCGGCACTGATGCCGGTGGCCAGCGCGCTACGGCTCAACAGGCTGCCACCGAGGAACATCGCTGCGCCGCACAGCGCACCGGCGCCGATGAAACCGCGACGGCTGAGGCCGACCATTTTTTCCAGGTCAGTCGATTGGTTTTCTTCTAATAGGCTCACATCAGGCTCCCTGCTTGGTTTTGGCAGCTACCTTAATGAGCGTCGATGACGCTTTCGTTGCAGCGCCCGACTACAGCGGAGTACCGATCAGCACGTTGGACGCTGAAAACTGCACCTGCACCGGTTGTTCAACGGTCAGACCACGGGTGCGCAAGTCCAGCGGCTCGGCCAGGGCGCAGAGGGTATGGCCGTTGGGCAGGGTAATGCGCACTTCGCTGGGGCCGTCCTCGGCATCGAGAATGGCTTCGATGGTGCCCTTCAGAAGATTGTGACCAGACGTTGCAGGTTGCTCGACGGTCAGCAGTTCGAGCCAGCCAGCCTTGATCAACGCCACCACTTCGGTGCCGGACTGCAGTTCCAGGTGCACGGTGCTGTCGTGGGTGATCTGCGCGTCGAGGTGCAGGCCTTCAGCCAGTTCGAGGCGGATCAGGTCATTGCGGCCCTGACTGTCAATCGCCACGACCTTGCCGTGCAACTGATTGCGCGCGCTGGTTCGGAGCATCAGCCGACCAAGCAGGTCAAGATCGCTAGCGTCTTCCGCCGCTTCCAGCACCTGCGCCTGCAAGGCTTGCAGCTTTTGATACAGGCGCAACACCCGTTCGCCTTCGCTGGACAGTTTTGCGCCGCCGCCGCCCTTGCCGCCGACGGCGCGTTCGACCAGCGGTTTCTGCGCGAGATTGTTCAGCTCATCGATCGCATCCCACGCCGCTTTGTAACTCAGGCCTGCGCTTTTTGCCGCGCGGGTGATCGAACCCTGTTCGGCGATGTGTTGCAGCAGGGCGATGCGCTGCGGACGGCGGACGATGTGCTGGGACAACAGGGAAGGCATGGGCATGAATGGGGTGCTTTTTAGCTGTGGCGGTGGGGAGTGAAGTTGGCCGCTCGCGACGCGAGAGTCAAGTCAAACCCAATCCCCTGTAGGAGCTGCGGCACGCTGCGATCTTTTGATCTTGTTTCCAGAGATCCAAAGATCGCAGCGTGCCGCAGCGCCTACAGGGGTTATGTAGGCTTCAGGTTCCGGGTTTTGGCGTGCGGGCGAGGCAATAGACGTCAACTCTTGCTGCGCCAGCTTTCATTAACAATCGGGCCAACGCTTGGGCGGTGGCGCCGGTCGTCAGCACATCATCGATCAACGCCAGATGTCGGCCCTTCACCTGTGCATCGGGATTGAGGCTGAAGGCTTGCAGCAGATTGCGTTTACGCGCCTTGGCGTCGAGATCCTGCTGCGCGCTGGTGTTATGAACCCTGTCTAGAACATCTTCCTCGCAAGGTAAATCCAGCGACTTGCCCAGCCAACGCGCCAACAGCGCCGCTTGATTGAAACCGCGCTGACGCAAGCGTTGTTTCGCCAGTGGCACCGGCAACAACGCATCAGGCCTTGGCAAACCCTCTTCGAAGCGATGTTGCAGGTATTGCCCGAGAACGTCGGCGAGCAGGTGGCCAAACGGCCATTTCGCGTTGTGTTTAAACCGTGTAATCAAACTGTCGAGCGGGAAGCCATACAGCCACGGCACGACCACCTGTTCGAACGCCGGCGGCTCTAGCAGGCACTCGCTACACGTGCGTCCCGCTGCGGTCTGCGGCAAAGCGCAGGTGACGCAATGCTCGCCAAGCCACGGCAGATCGGTTTCGCAGGCGACGCAGATTGGCAATTCTGCGTCTGCGGGCTCATCGCACAACAAACAGGTCTGTACGTTTTTTAAACAGATGTAAACCGACTCTTTGCATGGTGGTTGACAGCGCATGTCTCTTCCTTAAATATGCGGAACATCCGTGTAGCGCCTGTGGGTATTCCATTTCCGCAGTCGCGAGCCAAGCATAACCAAGGAATTACCCATGAGCGCGAGCACCACCGCCACCCTGCGTCACGACTGGTCTGTGGCCGAAGTCAGAGCACTCTTCGTACAGCCTTTCAACGACTTGCTGTTCCAGGCGCAAACGGTGCACCGCGCACATTTCAACGCCAACCGCGTGCAGGTTTCGACGCTGCTGTCGATCAAGACCGGCGCCTGTCCGGAAGACTGCAAGTACTGCCCGCAGTCCGGTCACTACAACACTGGCCTTGAAAAAGAAAAGCTGATGGAAGTGCAGAAAGTCCTCGAAGAGGCGGCACGTGCCAAGGCGATCGGCTCGACGCGGTTCTGCATGGGTGCGGCGTGGAAACATCCGTCGGCGAAAGACATGCCGTACGTGCTGAAGATGGTCGAAGGCGTGAAAGCCATGGGGCTGGAAACCTGCATGACCTTGGGCCGTCTCGATCAGGATCAGACCGAAGCACTGGCCAAGGCTGGCCTCGATTACTACAACCACAACCTCGACACTTCGCCTGAGTTCTACGGCAGCATCATCACCACCCGTACTTACAGCGAGCGTCTGCAAACGCTGGCCTACGTGCGTGAATCGGGGATGAAGATCTGCTCCGGCGGTATTCTCGGCATGGGCGAGTCGCTGGATGACCGCGCCAATCTGCTGATCCAGTTGGCCAACCTGCCGGAACACCCGGAGTCGGTGCCGATCAACATGCTGGTGAAAGTCGCCGGCACGCCGCTGGAAAACGCCGAAGACATCGACCCGTTCGACTTCATTCGCATGCTCGCCGTGGCGCGCATCCTCATGCCGCAATCCCACGTGCGCCTGTCCGCTGGCCGCGAAGCGATGAACGAGCAGATGCAGGCCCTGGCTTTCTTCGCCGGTGCCAACTCGATTTTCTACGGCGACAAACTGCTGACCACCGCCAACCCGCAGGCCGACAAGGACATGCAACTGTTTGCACGTCTGGGCATTCAGCCGGAAGCGCGTGAAGAGCATTCCGACGAAGTTCATCAAGCCGCGATCGAGCAGGCGCTGGTCGAGCAGAAAAGCAGCGAGCAGTTCTACAACGCCGCCGTCTAACCGCCCCATGCATCCCATGTAGGAGCTGCCGAAGGCTGCGATCTTTTGATCTTGTCTGTTAAAAAACAAGATCAAAAGATCGCAGCCTGCGGCAGCTCCTACAGAGTTGTTTTTTACTGTCGAGGCCTGCATGTCTTTCGATCTCGCCGCACGCCTTGCTGCCCGTCGTGCTGAAAATCTGTATCGCCAGCGACCGCTGCTCGAGTCTCCGCAGGGGCCGCACGTGGTGGTCGATGGTCAGCCGTTGCTCGCCTTCTGCAACAACGATTACCTCGGTCTGGCCAATCATCCGCAAGTCATCGAAGCGTGGCGCGCCGGCGCCGAACGCTGGGGTGTCGGCGGCGGTGCGTCGCATTTGGTGATTGGTCACAGCGGCCCGCATCACGCGCTTGAAGAAGCACTGGCCGATCTCACCGGTCGACCACGCGCGCTGCTGTTCACCACCGGTTACATGGCCAATCTCGGCGCCGTCACGGCGCTGGTCGGGCAGGGCGATACGGTGCTGGAAGACCGTCTCAATCACGCCTCGCTGCTGGATGCCGGCCTGCTGTCCGGCGCGCGTTTCAATCGTTATCTGCACAACGACGCGGTGAGCCTGGCCAAGCGCCTGGAGAAAGCCTCCGGCAATACGCTGGTGGTCACCGATGGCGTGTTCAGCATGGACGGCGACCTCGCTGATCTGCCGGCGTTGGCCCGCGAGGCCAAGGCCAAAGGCGCGTGGCTGATGGTCGACGATGCTCACGGTTTCGGCCCGTTGGGTGCCAACGGTGGAGGGATCGTCGAGCATTTCGGTTTGAGTCAGGAGGATGTGCCGGTTCTGGTCGGCACCCTCGGCAAGGCGTTCGGCACGGCGGGTGCTTTTGTTGCCGGAAGCGAGGAACTGATCGAGAGTCTGATCCAGTTCGCCCGCCCGTACATCTACACCACCAGCCAACCGCCGGCACTGGCGTGTGCAACGCTGAAAAGTCTGGAATTACTGCGTTCCGAGCATTGGCGGCGCGAGCATCTTGATCTGCTGATCCGTCAATTTCGCCAAGGGGCCGAGCAGATCGGACTGCAACTCATGGACAGCTTCACCCCGATTCAACCGATCATGATTGGCGATGCCGGGCGCGCCGTACGCCTGTCGCAAATGCTCCGCGAGCGCGGCTTGCTGGTCACGGCAATCCGCCCGCCCACCGTGCCCGCTGGCAGCGCACGACTGCGGGTGACCCTGACCGCTGCCCACAGCGAGGCGCAGGTGCAGCTATTGTTGGAAGGACTGGCCGATTGCTTTGCCCACCTGTCGCCGGAGCCAAGCCATGCGTGATCGCCTGATTCTGCTGCCTGGCTGGGGCCTCGGTGTTTCGCCGATGGAGCCTTTGGCCGCCGCATTGCAAGGCCTCGATGAGCATCTGAAGGTTGAAATCGAGCCGTTGCCGGAGATCGATTCCGGCGACTTGCAAGACTGGCTGGAAGAACTCGATGAACGCATTCCTGAGGATGTCTGGCTCGGTGGCTGGTCGTTGGGAGGCATGCTCGCGTCGGAGTTGGCGGCGCGCCGTGGCGAACGTTGCTGCGGGTTGCTGACGCTGGCGAGCAATCCTGCGTTTGTCGCCCATGAACAGTGGCCGAACGCGATGCCCGCCGAGACTTTCGACGCGTTTCTCGCCGGTTGCCAGGCCGATCCGCGCATGATCCTCAAGCGTTTCTCGCTGCTGTGTGCCCAGGGCGCAGATGACGCGCGCGGCTTGTCGCGGCTGATGCTCGGCGGCGCACCGCACACCACGCCCGCGTCGTTGATGGCGGGGCTGAAATTGCTCGCACAACTGGACACTCGCGAAGCGTTGCAAGCGTTTCGTGGGCCGCAGTTTCATCTGTTTGCCGGCCTCGACGGGCTGGTACCTGCGGAGGCGGCGGGGGACTTGTTCAGCCTGTTGCCGGATATCGAAATTGGCCTGATCGAACAGGCCAGCCATGCGTTTCTTCTGGAGGACCCCCACGGAGTGGCCGGTGCGATCCAGGCTTTTTTACATGAGTGCGGTGATGACTGATTTGTCTCTTGTTGCGCTGCCTGGCGGCTTGCCTGACAAGCGTCAGGTCGCGGCTTCTTTTTCTCGCGCGGCGGCCAGTTATGACAGCGTCGCCGAGTTGCAACGTGATGTCGGTACACAATTGCTGAAGCGCCTGCCGCAGGAGTTCGTGCCTGCGCGTTGGCTGGATCTGGGTTGTGGCACGGGTTATTTCACTCGCGCGTTGGCTTCGCGGTTGGCCGGGAGCCACGGGCTGGCGCTGGACATCGCCGAGGGCATGCTCAATCACGCGCGTCCATTGGGTGGCGCTGAGTATTTCATTGCTGGCGATGCCGAGCGGCTGCCGTTGCAGAATTCGACCTGCGATCTGATCTTTTCCAGCCTCGCGGTGCAGTGGTGCGCGGATTTCGATGCGGTGCTCAGCGAAGCTTTTCGCGTACTGAAACCGGGCGGGATTTTCGCATTTGCTAGTCTTTGTGTAGGGACGTTGTTTGAGTTGCGCGATAGCTGGCGGCAGGTCGACGGGCTGGTGCACGTCAACCGCTTCCGCGAGTTCGCCCGTTATGAGCAGTTGTGTGCAGCCAGTGGCTTGCGCACGTTGAGTCTGGAGAATCAGGCGCATGTGCTGCATTACCCGGATGTGCGCAGTCTGACCCACGAATTGAAAGCCTTGGGTGCGCACAATCTGAATCCCGGGCGGCCGGGCGGGTTGACCGGGCGTGCACGAATCCTCGGGCTGGTCGAAGCTTACGAGCAGTTCCGTGAGGCGTCGGGATTGCCAGCGACTTATCAGGTGGTCTACGCCGTGTTGGAGAAACCCGTATGAGCGCAGCCTATTTCATTACCGGAACGGACACTGATGTCGGCAAGACCACCGTCGCCGCCGGATTGCTGCATGCGGCACGATCCGCCGGGCTGAGTACGGCGGCGGGCAAGCCGGTCGCTTCCGGGTGCGAAGTGACGCCGAAGGGGTTGCGAAATTCCGATGCGCTGGCGTTGCTGGCCGAATGTTCGTTGCCGCTGAGTTATCAACAGGTCAATCCGGTTGCCTTTGAGCCTGCAATCGCTCCGCATCTCGCGGCGCGCGAGGCGGGTGTGGCGTTGACGGTGCAATCGTTGCTGGCACCGATGCGCGAGATTCTGGCGATGAATGCCGATTTCACCTTGATTGAGGGCGCGGGTGGCTGGCGGGTGCCGCTGGCGGATCAGGATAATTTGTCCGACCTGGCAATTGCGTTGAAGCTGCCGGTGATTCTGGTCGTGGGGGTGAGGTTGGGGTGCATCAGCCATGCCTTGCTGACCGCTGAGGCGATCGCCCGCGATGGTCTGCAGTTGGCGGGGTGGGTGGCGAATATCATTGATCCGAAGACATCGCGGCTGGAGGAAAACCTCGCGACATTGGCCGAGCGGATTCCGGCGCCGTGTCTTGGGCGCGTACCGAAACTGAAAGCGCTGAGTGCCGAGGCGGTGGCGGATCATCTGCAACTGGATTTGCTCGACTAAGCTTTTCTCTATGGGCAGGCACTGTGCCATTAGTGTTTTTGACGGGTGTTTTTCTGGCGCCTCTGCTTCAATGGCGACTATTGATCCTTCCCAAGGATGAGAACCGTTATGGAAATCTCCGGTAACACAGCTTTTTATGCGGGTTTGAGCACCATTCAGACCGGGCAGAACCGCGTCGATCAAGCTGCCAGCCAGATCGCCAACAACACGATCGAGCGTTCGGTCACCAGCCAGTCTTCGGAAGCACAGATTGATCGTTTGCGTGGCGTGGATCGCAGCCAGCAAATGGACCTGGGCAGTGACATGGTGCAGATGGCCCAAGGCAAGTTCCAAGTAGAGCTGGGCGCGAAAGTCGCCAAGGCATCCGACGAAGTGCTCGGTACGATCATCGATACTTTCGCCTGAGTTTTTCGCCGTCCGCCTGTTGAGCGCCGCGCCTTGTCGCGGCGTTTTTCGTTGTAAGTCCTTCTCCCTCAACTAATCTTTTTTCAGCGCCCGTGGCTCGTTCGAGTCCATGGCGGTTCGCTGCGTCCGCCGTTTGAAAGAGGCGGGGACGAACGGCAAAACATCGATGCTTGACAAGATTTCGGCGTAAACGTATGTTTCAAACAACTGTTTGACCGTCACAACAAATCAACACGGTCGTTCATTCCCGGTTACATCAGCAGAGGTTTATCGCTATGCCTGACTACAAGGCCCCCTTGCGTGATATTCGCTTCGTTCGTGACGAGCTGCTCGGCTACGAAGCGCACTATCAGAGCCTTCCGGCTTGCGCAGACGCAACTCCGGACATGGTTGACGCCATTCTCGAAGAAGGCGCCAAGTTTTGTGAGCAGGTACTGGCACCGCTGAACCGCGTGGGCGACCTCGAAGGTTGCACCTGGAGCGAGTCCGGCGTGAAAACCCCGACGGGCTTCAAAGAGGCTTACAAGCAATTTGTCGAAGGCGGCTGGCCAAGCCTGGCGCACGACGTTGAGCACGGCGGCCAAGGCCTGCCGGAGTCGCTGGGTCTGGCCGTAAGCGAAATGGTTGGCGAAGCCAACTGGTCGTGGGGCATGTACCCAGGCCTGTCGCACGGCGCGATGAACACCATCTCCGAGCACGGCACGCCAGAGCAGCAAGAAGCCTATCTGACCAAACTGGTTTCCGGCGAATGGACCGGCACCATGTGCCTGACCGAACCGCACTGCGGCACCGACCTGGGCATGCTGCGCACCAAGGCCGAACCTCAGGCCGACGGTTCCTACAAAGTCTCCGGCACCAAGATCTTCATCTCGGCCGGTGAACACGACATGGCCGACAACATCGTCCACATCGTGCTGGCTCGCCTGCCGGACGCACCGGCTGGCACCAAAGGCATCTCGCTGTTCATCGTTCCCAAGTTCATGCCGAATGCTGACGGCAGCATCGGTGAGCGCAACGCAGTGACTTGCGGTTCGCTGGAACACAAGATGGGCATCCACGGCAACGCCACCTGCGTGATGAACTTCGACGGTGCTACCGGGTTCCTGATCGGCCCGGCGAACAAAGGCCTGAACTGCATGTTCACGTTTATGAACACCGCACGTCTGGGTACCGCGCTGCAAGGCCTGGCCCACGCCGAAATCGGTTTCCAGGGTGGCCTGAAATACGCTCGCGATCGTCTGCAAATGCGCTCGCTGACTGGCCCGAAAGCGCCGGAAAAAGCCGCTGACCCGATCATCGTGCATCCTGACGTACGTCGCATGCTGTTGACCATGAAGGCTTTCGCCGAAGGCAACCGCGCGATGGTGTACTTCACCGCCAAACAGGTCGACATCGTCAAATACGGCGTCGATGAAGAAGAGAAGAAGAAAGCCGACGCACTGCTGGCCTTCATGACCCCGATCGCCAAAGCGTTCATGACCGAAGTCGGTTTTGAATCCGCTAACCACGGCGTACAGATCTACGGCGGCCACGGCTTCATCGCCGAGTGGGGCATGGAGCAAAACGTTCGCGACAGCCGTATTTCGATGCTGTACGAAGGCACCACCGGTATCCAGGCACTCGACCTGCTCGGCCGTAAAGTGCTGATGACTCAAGGCGAGGCCCTGAAAGGCTTCACCAAGATCGTCCACAAGTTCTGCCAGACCCACGAAGGCAACGAAGCCGTTGCAGAATTCGTTGCACCGCTGGCTGCGATCAACAAGGAATGGGGCGAGCTGACCATGAAGGTCGGTATGGCCGCGATGAAAGATCGCGAAGAAGTCGGCGCGGCGTCCGTGGACTACCTGATGTACTCCGGTTATGCCTGCCTGGCTTACTTCTGGGCCGACATGGCGCGTCTGGCCGCTGAAAAGCTGGCAGAAGGCACCGGCGACGCAGCGTTCTACACCGCCAAACTGCAAACTGCGCGCTTCTACTTCCAGCGTATCCTGCCGCGTACCCGTACTCACGTGGTCACCATGCTGTCGGGCGCCAACAACCTGATGGACATGAAAGAAGAAGACTTCGCACTGGGCTACTAAGCCTTAACGCGGTCGCTTGAAAAAACCGCTGCGCCTTCGGGTGCAGCGGTTTTTTTTGCGTTGGATTTTTCCCCAACTCCGGGGGCGATTCCCCAGCAGAAACGGTGGCTGCCAGCGCGCGGCCCCGCGTTTATTGATGCAAAATGTTTCTACAAGAGCTGGCCAATTAATTGCACTGCGCAGATTAACCGGCGCTCACGAGAAATCCACCGCTGTTTCACGACGCCTCTCGCCCGGCAAAACTCATAACAACAACCGTCAGGGTGAAGCACATGAACATCTGCCGACTTGTCTGGTTAGCCCTTGCATTTGCGGTCTCTGGCGCGATGGCCGCGACGCCCGCCGAAGTAGATCCGCCCGTGCCGGAAGTGCCGAGCCTGCAATCGCTGCGTGGCATGGTGCCGCCCGATCCCTCCGGGACAGAAGGCGGACGCAAAGTCGACTTGATGACCGACTACGTGCTCAACCGCTCCGCCGCGATCCTGCTGGGCAAAGCGCTGTTCTGGGACATGGAAGTCGGCAGCGATGGCGCTACCGCTTGCGCGTCCTGCCACTACCACGCTGGCGTCGATCACCGCAGCACCAACCAGCTCAACCCCGGCCAGGCGCACACCAACACCAACGTCGCCTCGATCTTCAACAAACCTTTCCTAGCGTCGGACATTCCCGGGGACGTGGCGTCCTACGCGACACTGTCTGGCGGCAAGGGCGGGCCGAACTACACACTGAAGAAAACCGACTTCCCGACTCACGTGCTGAGCAATCCACTGGAGCGTAATTCGCCAATCGTTTACTCAAGCGATGATGTCGTCGGCTCGCAAGGCGTGTTCGACGCCAACTTCGTCAAACCCAACCAGCCGCGTTTCGACAAATGCACCCAGCAACCGGACGGCATTTTCCAGGTCGGTGGCATCAACGTACGGCGCAGCACCGGACGTAATGCGCCGTCGGTAATCAACGCCGCGTTCAATGTGCGTAACTTCTGGGATGGCCGCGCGAATAACGTGTTCAACGGATTCTCGCCGTTCGGCAATCGTGATCCCGATGCAGGGATTTACGTGACCGCCGAGCGCAGCACCGTGGCGACCAAAGTCAGGCTGGCGCTCAACGATGCCTCCGCCGCGTCGCAAGCGGTGGGCCCGCCCGGCAGCGCGGTGGAAATGTCCTGCGGCGGCCGCACCTTTGCCGACATCGGCCGGCGCATGCTCGATCAGTTGATGCTCAAGCAGCAGCGGATCTCCTCCAACGACTCTGTACTCGCCTCGGTATCCGGCGCGCGGCGTCCGACCTATCGTGAACTGATCAAGAACGCCTTCCAGCCACGCCTGTGGAACGCTACGCAAAACGTGCTGGTTGGCGGCGCACCGTACACGCAGATTGAGGCCAACTTCCCGCTCTTCTTCGGGCTGGCAATTCAAATGTACGAGTCCACGCTAATATCAGACCAAGCGCCGATCGATGCTTACCTGCAGGGCGATTCGACCGCCATGAACGCGCAGCAAGTGCTGGGCATGAACCTGTTTCTCGGCAAAGGCAAATGCGTCAGTTGCCATGGCGGCGCGGAGCTGACCAACGCTGCCAGCCGCCTGTTGATGCATCCGCGTGAGCGCATCGAACGTATGGTCATGGCCGACAACCTCACCACTCTTTACGACAACGGCTTCTACAACACCGGCGTGCGTCCGACGTCCGAAGACCTGGCCCTTGGCGGCACCGATGCCTGGGGTAATCCGTGGTCGTTCAGCCGGCAATACAACAAGTTGCTGCAGGGTGGCAGCATTCCCGATCCGCTGGACGTCGATGTCTGCACCTTCGAGGCACCGCTGAGCGCAGCGATTCCGTGCGATGCGACGCTCAAACCCAACGTCAACTTCCGCGATTCGGTCGACGGTGCCTTCAAGACTCCAACCCTGCGCAACATCGCCCTGACCGGGCCGTACTTCCACAACGGCAGCCGCGCGACGCTCAAGCAAGTGATGGAGTTCTACAACCGTGGCGGCGACCGCCGTGGTGAGGATGCCAACAACACCAGCGGTTTCGAACACCCGTCGGCCAATCAGCACAACACCTCGAACCTCGATCCGGACATGACCAACCTCAACCTGACCCCGGATGAGATCGATGCGCTGGTGAAATTCATGGAAGTCGGCCTGACCGACCCACGCGTGGCCTGGGAGCGGGCGCCGTTCGATCATCCATCGCTGGTTATCCCGCAGGGCCATATCGGCGATGAAAACGCCGTGACCCAGCGCCCGGCCAGTCCGAAGGTCACGACTCGTCAGGCAGCGGATGCATCGCTCAATCTCAAGCCTTACGGTGCCGAAGGACGGAGCCCGGCGGAGGGGCCGCTGCTGCCGTTTTACAACGATCTTTGAGGGGAATTTCCCAGCCTGGCCACCATTGATGGTGGCCAGCGGCTGGTCGAAGGCAAAAAACTTGGCAAATTGCTCAGATAGTCAGGTTTTCTGCCGTTAAAGAGACTGCGTGTGATCTGGATCACATTGTGTGTGCTTAACTGCATGCATTGCAGGCACAATGCCACCTCTTTGCCATGACGGGTCGGAGCTTTACCCTTGCCGCGTTCTTCCGCTGTACGTTTCAGCCATTTCCTACCTTCACTGCTGTTGTTACTCGCGGGGTTGGCGGCTGCGTACGTCAAAGACCTCAACGTGTTCTTCACTTCTCTGTTCAACGTGTTGCCGACTCTGGTTCTGCTGCTGGGTGGCGCTTACTGTGCGGTTTACCGACGCCAGCGTGAACTGTTTCTGATGCTCACGGTGTACATCGCCTATTTTCTGCTCGACACCCAGACCGACTATTACCGTGACAACGGCAAGGTGCGCGAAGACGCCGCGGTGGTGTTTCATCTGGTCTGCCTGCTGCTGCCGTTGTTGTTCGGCCTCTTCGCCGCGTGGCAGGAGCGCACGCACCTGTTTCAGGACATGGTTGCGCGGTTTGCCGTGTTGCTGGCATTCGGCAGTGTCGCGCTGGGACTTGAGCAAAGTTATCCCCAGGCGCTGCTGATCTGGCTGTCAGAGATACGCTGGCCGGCGCTGCACGGCGCATGGATGAGCCTGATCCAGCTGTCCTATCCGGTGTTTATCTCGGCATTCCTGCTCTTGGCCTGGCAATACTGGCGCAACCCGCGCCCCTTGCACGCGGCGCAACTGGTCGGCTTGCTCGGTGTGTTCTGGATGCTGCCGAAAACCTTCATCCTGCCGTTCACCCTGAACATCATGTGCAGCCAGGTAATGTTGATGATCGCGGCGGCCGTGGCGCACGAGGCTTATCAAATGGCCTTCCGCGACGAACTCACCGGCCTGCCGGGACGCCGCGCACTCAACGAACGCATGCAGCGCCTCGGGCGCAACTATGTGCTGGCGATGAGCGACGTCGACCACTTCAAGAAATTCAACGACACCCACGGCCACGATGTCGGTGACCAAGTGTTGCGCCTGGTCGCCAGCAAACTGTCGAAAATCAGCGGTGGCGGTAGGGCATATCGCTATGGCGGCGAGGAATTTGCCCTGGTATTCGCAGGCAAAACCCTTGAGGAATGCATGCCGCATCTGGAAGTGATCCGCGAGTCGATCGCCTCTTACAACATCCAGCTGCGCAATCAGGAAAACCGCCCGCAGGATGACCAGCAAGGTCGTCAGCGTCGTGCTGGTTCCGGCGCATCAAGTGTGTCGGTGACGGTGAGCATCGGCGTCGCCGAACGTCTGGAACAACGAACGCCAGAGCAAGTCCTCAAATCTGCCGACGAGGCGCTCTACAGTGCCAAGGGCGCAGGGCGCAACTGCGTGGTTGCGTTCGGTCAGAACCGCCGTGGCGCCGTACGCATGGACGCTGCTGCGGGTTGAGTGATGACGGCGCATTCAGCGTCTGCACAGTGATTGTGAGGCGTGGTGGCCGGCAGTAGGTTGAGGAAATCTGCTGACGGAGAAGCCACCATGCCCGAGTACAAAGCCCCCCTGCGCGACATGCGTTTTCTGATTGACCACGTCTTCGACTTCCACACCAACTACGCCGCGCTCGGCGCCGACGATGCCAGCCCGGACATGATCAACGCGATCCTCGAAGAAGGCGCGAAGTTCTGTGAGAACGTGCTGGCACCGCTCAATCGCAGCGGTGACGAAGAAGGCTGCCATTTCGACAACGGCGTGGTGACAACGCCTACAGGCTTCAAGCAAGCGTTCGCACAATATGTCGAAGGTGGCTGGCACGGTCTGGCGGCAGATCCGGTGTATGGCGGCCAAGGCTTGCCGAGTTCGCTGGGGCTGGTGATCAGCGAAATGGTCGGTTCCAGCAACACGTCCTGGGGCATGTACCCGGGCCTGACCCACGGCGCGATGTCGGCGATCCACGCGCATGGCACCGCTGAACAGAAAGAAACCTATCTGAGCAGACTCACCGCCGGCCAGTGGACCGGCACCATGTGCCTGACTGAAGCCCATTGCGGCACCGACCTGGGCATCATCAAGACCCGCGCCGTGCCCCAGGCCGACGGCAGTTACGCGGTCACCGGCAGCAAGATTTTCATCTCCGCCGGCGAGCATGACATGAGCGACAACATCATCCATCTGGTGCTGGCGAAACTGCCGGACGCGCCGGCCGGCACCAAAGGCATTTCGCTGTTTATCGTGCCGAAGTTCTTGCCGGACACGGCGGGCGAAGCGGGCGAGCGCAACGGCGTGTCCTGCGGTTCAATCGAGCACAAGATGGGCATCAAGGCCTCGGCCACCTGCGTGCTCAACTTCGACGGTGCCACGGGTTACCTGATCGGCGAGCCGAACAAGGGCCTCAATTGCATGTTCACCATGATGAACCACGCACGGCTCGGTACCGGCATGCAGGGTTTGTGTCTGGGCGAGGCAAGTTTTCAGGGCGCGATCAAATACGCCAACGATCGTTTGCAGATGCGCTCGCTGACGGGCGCCAAAGCCCCGGACAAAGCCGCCGACCCGATCATCGTCCACCCGGATGTGCGGCGCATGCTGCTGACCATGAAAGCCTTCAACGAAGGCAATCGCGCACTGACCTACTTCACTGCGCAACTGCTCGATGTCGCACACCTGAGCAACGATGCCGAGGCGCGTCTGGAGGCTGAAGACCTGTTGGCGTTCCTCACGCCGATCTGCAAAGCGTTCATGACCGATACCGGGCTGGAAGTGACCAACCATGGCATGCAGGTGTTTGGCGGCCACGGTTTTATTCGCGAATGGGGCATGGAGCAATTGGTGCGCGATTGCCGGATTGCGCCGATCTACGAGGGCACCAACGGCATTCAGGCGCTGGACCTGCTCGGGCGCAAAGTGCTCGGCAGTCAGGGCAAGTTGCTGCGCGGGTTTACCAAGATCGTCCACAAGTTCTGCGCGGCCAACGCTGAGCATCCGCAGTTGGGCAGTTTTGTTGCGCAGCTCAACGAGCTGAATCAGCAGTGGGGCGAGCTGACCATGAAGGTCGGCATGGCGGCGATGAAGAATCCAGATGAAGTGGGCGCGGCGTCGGTGGATTATTTGATGTACAGCGGTTACATCATTCTCGGTTATCTGTGGTTGCGCATGGCGTTGGTAGCGCAGGCGCAACTGGAGGCGGGCGAAGGGGAGGCGGACTATCTGCGGGGGAAATTGGCGACGTGCGAGTTTTACTTCAAGCGACTGTTGCCGCGTACGGCGGCGCATCGGGCGGCTGTAGAGGCGGGGAGTGATTGTTTGATGAAGTTGCCGGCGGAGGTGTTTGCGCTTTAAGGAAGATCAAAAGATCGTCCGATCGCGGCCCGAGCCTTCGGACGATCTTTTTTCGGTGACTAAAAATAACAAATCAGTCACTGGTTGACCCTATGTGTCGCAAAAGTTGTTGAGGTACACTCCGGCTCAACGAAAACACCCTTCACGAATAACCTGTTTAGATCTTGCGAGGTTTGCCATGGCTGACTACAAAGCGCCGCTGCGCGATATGCGCTTCGTCCTCAATGAAGTGTTCGAGGTCGCCAAACTCTGGGCCGAACTGCCGGCTCTGGCCGACACCGTCGACGCCGAAACCGTTGAAGCGATTCTCGAAGAGGCCGGCAAGGTCACCAGCAAAAGCATCGCGCCCTTGAGCCGTGCCGCTGACGAAGAAGGTTGTCATTGGGCTGACGGCGCCGTCACCACTCCGGCCGGTTTCCCACAGGCCTATCAGACTTACGCCGAAGGCGGTTGGGTCGGCGTCGGCGGTGATCCCGAATATGGCGGCATGGGCATGCCCAAAGCCGTATCGGCGCAGGTTGAAGAAATGGTCAACTCCGCCAGCCTGTCCTTCGGTCTGTATCCGATGCTGACTGCCGGCGCCTGCCTGTCGATCAACGCCCACGCCAGCGAAGAGCTGAAAGCCGCGTACCTGCCGAACATGTACGCCGGCATCTGGGCCGGTTCGATGTGCCTGACCGAGCCGCACGCCGGCACCGATCTGGGGATCATCCGTACCAAGGCCGAACCTCAGGCCGACGGTTCCTACAAAGTCAGCGGCACCAAGATCTTCATCACCGGTGGCGAACACGACCTCACCGAGAACATCATTCACCTGGTGCTGGCGAAACTGCCGGACGCCCCGGCGGGCCCGAAAGGCATTTCACTGTTCCTGGTGCCGAAGTTCATGGTCAATGCCGACGGCAGCCTGGGCGCGCGCAACCCGGCGAACTGCGGTTCGATCGAACACAAGATGGGTATCCAGGCTTCCGCGACCTGCGTGATGAACTTCGACGAAGCCGTGGGTTATCTGGTCGGCGAGCCGAACAAAGGCCTCAACGCGATGTTCACCATGATGAACTACGAGCGTCTGGGCGTCGGCATCCAAGGCCTGGCGACCGGCGAGCGTTCGTACCAGAACGCCGTTGAATATGCCCGCGACCGTCTGCAAAGCCGTTCGCCGACCGGCGCGCAGAACAAAGACAAAGTCGCTGACCCGATCATCGTCCACCCGGACGTGCGTCGCATGCTGCTGACAATGAAAGCCTCGAACGAAGGTGGCCGTGCGTTCTCCACCTACGTGGCGATGCAACTCGACACCGCCAAGTTCAGCGAAGACGCCACCACCCGCAAGCGTGCGGAAGATCTGGTGGCTCTGCTGACGCCGGTTGCCAAGGCGTTCCTCACCGATCTGGGTCTGGAAACCACCGTGCACGGCCAGCAGATTTTTGGCGGCCACGGCTACATCCGCGAATGGGGCCAGGAGCAACTGGTGCGCGACGTGCGCATCACCCAGATCTACGAAGGCACCAACGGCATTCAGGCGCTGGACCTGGTCGGTCGCAAGATTGTCGGTAGTGGCGGCGCGTTCTACAAGCTGTTCGCTGATGAGATCCGCCACTTCACCGCGACCGCCAGTACCGATCTGGGCGAATTCACCAAGCCGCTGAACGATGCCGTCGGCACCCTCGACGAGCTGACCTCGTGGCTGCTGGATCGGGCGAAAAACAACCCGAACGAAATCGGCGCGGCTTCGGTCGAATATCTGCAAGCGTTCGGCTACGTTTCCTACGCGTACATGTGGGCACTGATGGCCAAGGCTTCGCTGGGCAAAGAAGCGCAGGACGATTTCTATGCGAGCAAGCTCGGCACTGCACGGTTCTACTTCGCCCGTCTGCTGCCGCGCATTCACTCGTTGAGCGCGTCGGTGAAGGCCGGTAGCGAGTCGTTGTTCCTGCTGGATGCAGCGCAATTCTGATGAGATAGCGTCATGTAAGCATTTGCTTACATGACGTGCTGCTGTTCTCCCATATGCGTGGATTGGATCCACGGCTAATCTACATTTCATGGACGTCGCGCAGGAAGCGCAAAGCAACAACACGGACACGTAGGATTCTGCCAGGGTGGCGGAGTGAAATGGATGTCAGGGAAACAGTCTGCAAAGCCCCGCTTCGGCGGGGTTTTCTTTTGCCTGCAGAAAAGTGCTCAGACCAAAGGGTCGAGCGGCGGCCTTATCTCGCGCTCCATCACCTCTTCCAGCAATGTCTGCAATAGCGCCAAAGGTGCCTGCTGACGTTGCACATCGCGACAGACCAAGCCCACTTTCAGCGGCACTCGGGGTTCGCTCAGCGGTTTCCACAGCAGATCCTGATCGTCGTATTCCTTTTGCGAACGCCCGGGCAGCACCGTCGCCAGTTTGGTGTGCGGCAGACTGTCGAGAATCCCCACCATATTGTTCAGCTCGGCTTGCACCTGCGGGCGGCGCCCCAAAGCTGTCAGTTGCGCCTGCCAGATCTGGCGGATCTGAAACTCTTCGCCCAACAGCAGCATCGGCAACTCGGCGGCCTGGCGCATCGAGACCTTCTTGAATTCGCGCAACGGATGATCTGCCGGAATCACCAGCGTCAGTTCATCTTCGTACAACATCACACCGTGCAGGCCCGGTTGGCGCGGCGGTAGATAACTGATGCCAATATCCAGCGACCCGTTGAGCAGTCGCCGCTCGATCTCAAGTCCAGTCAATTCATAAATCTGCACCACCAGATGCGGCTGCGCCTTGCGCACCCGTTCGAGCATTTGCGGCACCAGACTGGTATGCACCGTTTGCAGCACGCCGATCGCCAGCGTGCGCAGGGCCTGGCCCTTGAAATTGCCCAGCGCCTCGCGCGCTCGTTGCAAACCGTCGAGCAGTGGCAACGCGTGGTTATACAACGTGTGCGCGGCGAGGGTTGGCAGCAGGCGTTTGCTACTGCGTTCGAACAGAGTGACGTCGAGGTTCTGTTCAAGTTGGCGGATCTGCTGCGACAACGCCGGTTGCGAGATCGACAGACGTTCCGCAGCGCGACCGACATGCCCTTCTTCGTAGACCGCGACGAAATAACGCAGTTGTTTGAAATCCATAAGTAATGCTTATCGAAAATGCTGGGAAATCGAAATGGCCCGAAGCCGTCAGTGCGCCTAGTCTAACCGCATTCACAAGGCTTACAGGGCCAGAAAGCGCGATGAATAGCGTTCGCTTCGACAGTGTTTACATAGGCAGTTCAAAAAACCTCGAACGAGGTTTTTTGCAATGAATCTGTTCAGTTTGCGGCGCCAGACGCCGAGTCTTGATGACCTCGCCTTCGAGGCCAATCCCGCTGAAAACAGCGAAAATCTCAGCGCCGAACGGTTGATGCCCAGCGTCGAACGGCCACAGCAGGTGTTCGTCCGCGGGCAAGGCTCATGGCTGTGGGACAGCAACGATCGTGCGTATCTCGACTTTTCTCAGGCCGGTGGCGCCAACAGCCTTGGCCACAGCCCTTCGGCGCTGGTGAAAGCCATCAGCAGTCAAGCGCAGGCGCTGATCAATCCCGGTTTCAATCTGCACAATCGCGGCATGCTCAGCCTCGCCGAACGCCTGTGCACCGCTACCTCCAGCGATCAGGCATACCTGCTCAACAGCGGCAGCGAAGCCTGTGAAGCAGCGATCAAACTCGCACGTAAGTGGGGCCAACTGCATCGCGGCGGCGCCTCGCGGATCATCGTCGCGAAGCAGGGTTGTCATGGCCGCAGCCTGGCGACAATTTCCGCCTCGGACAGCTGCAACCTGCACAACCGTTTCGCGCCGTTACTGCCGGGTTTTGATCTGGTGCCATTCAACGACTTACCGGCGCTGCACGCCGCAGTCGACGCGCAAACCGTGGCGATCATGCTTGAGCCGATCCAAAGTGATGCTGGGGTTGTTCCGGCCACCGAGCATTACCTCAAAGGTGTCGAACGACTCTGTCGTGAACTGGGCATTCTGCTGATCCTCGACGAAGTGCAAACCGGCATCGGCCGTTGCGGCACTTTGCTCGCCGAACAATCCTACGGCGTGCGCGCCGATATCGTCGTGCTCGGTAAAGGGCTTGGTGGCGGTGTGCCGTTGGCGGCGCTGCTGGCGCGGGGCAAGGCTTGCTGTTTCGAGCCTGGCGAGCTCGGCGGCACCCACCATGGCAATGCGCTGATGACAGCCGCCGGGCTGGTGGTGCTCGACAGTGTGCATGACCGCAGTTTCCTCCAGCAGGTCAACGAGAACGGCCAGCACCTGCGCGAAGGTCTGGCCCGATTGGCACACCGCTACGATCATGGCGAACTGCGCGGCCAAGGGTTGTTCCATGGACTGACCCTGTCAGACGATTGCGCCAACGCAGTAGTCCACGCCGCCCTGCACGAAGGCCTGCTGCTCAACGCCCCGCAAGCCAACTGCCTGCGCTTCACCCCGGCCCTCACCGTGAGCAAAACCAACATCGACGAAATGCTCCTGCGCCTGGGCCGCGCCTTCTCGCGAGTGCGCACCGCCCAACTGCAATGCCGCAAAGGGATTGCCGTCTGAACTGAAGTTTCCCACCTGAATTAAAGAACCGTCTCGCGGTATAACGCACGCCCCACGCCTGATTCTTTTGGCGTGGGGCGTTTTTTTGTCGGTGATGGCGATCAAATGGCAGTTGCACTGAACCCTGACGAACGGCGCGGGTCGATTAGCTTGTATGGCTCAAGTGAGCCAACCCCCATTCAGGAGCTGCCACATGGATTTCATTCGCATCATCATCGCTATTTTGTTGCCGCCACTGGGTGTGTTTCTGCAGGTCGGGTTTGGCGGGGCGTTCTGGTTGAACATTCTGCTGACGTTGTGCGGGTATATTCCGGGGATCGTGCATGCGGTGTACATCATCGCCAAGCGCTGAGTCAGCGGCATAAGCCTGTAGGAGCTGCGGCACGCTGCGATCTTTTGATTTTAAGGATCAAAAGATCGCAGCGTGCCGCAGTTCCTACAGGGAGAGGGTTTCAGTCAGAGAGCCCCATCACCCGGCGGTAAAACTTCCATTCATGTTCCAGCGCATGCGCCTGATTGGCGGCGCGGCGGAAGCCGTGGCGTTCGTCGGGGTAGTAATGGACTTCGACCGGGACGGCGTTCTGCTCCAGCGCCGTGACCATGTCACGGGTTTGTTGCGGGACAACCACGGCGTCCAGTTCACCCTGAAAGAAAATCACCGGCACGCGGATGTTGTTTGCGTGCAGCAACGGCGTGCGGGCAGCGTAGCGTTCGGCATCTTGCTCGGGATCGCCGATCAGCCAGTCCAGATAATCCCCTTCGAACTTGTGTGTCGCTCGTGCCAGCGCAACTGGATCGCTAACGCCGTAAAGGCTGGCGCCCGCACGGAAAACCTGTTTGAACGCCAATGCGCATAAAGTGGTGTAACCGCCTGCGCTGCCGCCCCGAATGAAAGCGCGATTGCCGTCGATCAAACCCTGTTCGGCGAGATAGCTCACTACCGCACAAGCATCCTCGACATCCACCTCGCCCCAGCTCAAGTGCAGTGCCTGCCGATATTCCCGGCCATAACCGCTACTACCGCGATAGTTGAGATCGGCGACGGCGAAGCCGCGGTGCGTCCAGTACTGGATGCGCGGGTCGAGCATCGGGTAGCAGGCCGACGTCGGGCCGCCGTGGATGAACACCACCAGCGGCGGTTTCGTCTCGCCGCTCATGGCTGGATAGAAGAACCCATGCGCCTCGCCCGACCCGCTCGGGTAACGCAGGGTTTGCGGGCGGCTGATGTGCTCGGCGGGCAGGGGCGCCACGTCACCGGCCAGCACCTTCACTTCGCGCGTGGTTCGATCAATGGCGATGACCGCCGCTGGGCTGATCGGCGAGGCAGCGATGCAGTAGAGGTTTTGTGCATCCAGCGCCAGATGACGGAAGCGACTGTAGTCGCCTGTGAAATCTTCATCGCCGAGGGTCAGACGGCCGAAACCACCTTCGGTCCAACTGGCTAAAAAAGAACCCTCGACAGACAACCAAGTGCAGCCGCCCAATTGCCAAGGCGCCGGTGCATGATCGGCCGGCGCTGCGGACAAAGGCTCCAGACCATCGGAAGTCTCAGCCCACGGCTGCCAGAATCCACCGCGATCGGTCAGGCAATACAGCCGACCTTCAGTATCAAATCGTGGTTGTTGAATGGATTCTTCAACCTCACCGCCAGCAACACATCGTGGCGAACCGAATGTGCCGGCAGCCAAGCATTCAGCCACCATCAACCGGGTCGAGGTCCACGGCTGATGCGGCCGACTCCACTCGATCCACGCTAAACGCTGACCATCCGGGCTGATAGTTGGCGCAGCATAGAAATCCGCGCCCTCAGCCAACAAATGCCGCGCGCCGTCAGCCAAATCAATCGCCACCAGCCGATGCTTATCACGCTGTTCTTCCACCGCCAGCACCTGGCCATTGGCAAAATGCAGATCGCCATAACGACACTCACCCGACGTCAGCGCCTCAGGCTCGCCATCCAGCGTCTGCCGATACAACTGCTGATCTGCCTCCGCGACGAAAACCACCCCATCTGGCGTCAGACAAAACGCGCCACCACCATATTCGTACACCCGACTGCGCACGCTGAAGCCGTTCGGCGTCAGACATTTCGCCACGCCATCACGCCAATGCCAGATCCGGCAGGCGGCATCTTCCGGACGATATTCATTCCAGAACAATCCATTGGCACCGAGTTGCAGCTCGGCGAAGTCCATGCCGGCGGCGACGGCTTGCGAGGCGCTGAAAGGCTCAGCCCTTGGCGATGAGGCGCGAGTTTCGTTCATTGCGGAAGGCCAATTGTTCGATGGTTTGGGTGGCGGTCTCGGCTTCTTCGCGGGCCTTGAGGATCACGCCGTGATGTTCGGATTTGCTGCACACCGGGTCGGCATTGCTCGCATCACCGGTGAGCATGAACGCCTGGCAGCGGCAGCCGCCGAAGTCTTTTTCTTTCTCGTCGCAGGAGCGGCACGGCTCGGGCATCCAGTCGTAGCCGCGAAAGCGATTGAAACCAAACGAGTCGTACCAGATGTGCTGCATGCTGTGATCGCGCACATTGGGAAATTGCACTGGCATCTGCCGGGCGCCGTGGCAGGGCAGGGCGGTGCCGTCCGGCGTGACCGTCAGAAAGATGCTTCCCCAGCCGTTCATGCAGGCTTTCGGGCGTTCTTCGTAGTAATCCGGGGTGACGAAAATCAGCTTGCACGGATGCCCTTCGGCTTCCAGTTTCGCGCGGTATTCGTTGGTGATGCGCTCGGCGCGCACCAGTTGCTCTTTGGTCGGCAACAGGCCGACACGATTGAGCTGCGCCCAACCGTAAAACTGGCAGGTGGCGAGTTCGACGAAGTCGGCTTCAAGTGCAATGCACAGCTCGATGATGCGGTCGATCTTGTCGATGTTGTGCCGATGGGTGACGAAATTCAGCACCATCGGATAGCCGTGGGCCTTCACCGCACGGGCCATCTCCAGCTTCTGCGCGAAGGCTTTTTTCGAGCCGGCGAGGAGGTTGTTCACTTGCTCGTCGCTGGCCTGAAAACTGATCTGTATGTGATCGAGGCCGGCCTTCTTGAAGTCGCTGATTTTCTGCTCGGTCAGGCCAATGCCGGAGGTGATCAGGTTGGTGTAGAAACCCAACTGCCGCGCTTCATGAATCAGCTCGGCGAGATCCTGACGCACCAGCGGCTCGCCACCGGAAAAGCCCAGTTGCGCCGCGCCCATCTCCCGCGCCTCGCGGAAGACCTTGATCCACTGTTCTGTGGTCAGCTCTTTGCCCTGCTCGGCAAAATCCAGTGGATTGGAGCAGTACGGGCATTGCAGCGGGCAGCGGTAGGTCAGCTCGGCGAGCAGCCACAGCGGCAGGCCGATTTCAGGCTTGGGCGGCAGATCAGGCAAGTTCGATCCAGTGCTGTGCACGGGCAACCTCCATGAATTGCTCGATGTCGTCACCGAGCTCGGGCACGCCGGGGAACTGCTCATCGAGTTGGGCGATGATCGCCGCGACGTCGCGTTCGCCGTCAATCAAACCGCCGATCAGTGCAGCGGTTTCGTTGAGCTTGATCATGCCTTCCGGGTACAGCAGCACATGGCCTTTCTGCGCCGGTTCGTACTGGAAACGGTAGCCGGGGCGCCAGCTCGGGACTTTGCTGCGATCGAAACTCATAAGGTGATTCCTTTATGCCAGACGCGTTGTTCGGTCACGCTGTGGTACGGCGGGCGGTTCAATTCGTAGGCCATGCTCATGGCATCGAGCATGCTCCAAAGAATGTCCAGTTTGAACTGGAGAATTTCCAGCATGCGCTCCTGGCCTTCGCGCGTCTTGTAGTGCTCGAGCGTGATCGCCAGACCGTGCTCGACATCGCGCCGGGCCTGACCGAGGCGGGTGCGGAAGTATTCGTAACCGGCCGGGTCGATCCACGGGTAATGCTGCGGCCAGCTGTCGAGGCGCGATTGGTGGATCTGCGGCGCGAACAGTTCGGTCAGTGAGCTGCTGGCGGCTTCCTGCCAATTGGCGCGGCGGGCGAAGTTGACGTAGGCATCGACGGCGAACCGTACGCCGGGCAGCACCAGCTCCTGAGAGCGCAGTTGATCCGGGTTGAGACCGACCGCTTGACCGAGTCGCAGCCACGCTTCGATGCCGCCGTCTTCACCGGGGGCGCCGTCGTGGTCGAGCAGGCGCTGAATCCACTCGCGGCGGATTTCGCGGTCCGGGCAGTTGGCGAGGATCGCCGCGTCTTTCAGAGGGATGTTCACCTGATAGTAGAAGCGGTTGGCGACCCAGCCCTGGATCTGTTCGCGAGTGGCGCGGCCTTCATACATCGCCACGTGGTACGGGTGGTAGATGTGGTAGTAAGCGCCTTTGGCGCGCAGGGCCGCTTCGAATTCGGTGGGGGACAGCGGGGTGTCAGTCATTGCGGTTCTCCGGGGAACAACCCTAGAAATATCTAGTGTATGTGCCGGCCTTATCGCGAGCAGGCTCACTCCTACAGGTGATCGCATTCCAATGTAGGAGTGAGCCTGCTCGCGATAGACCGCGCAGCGGTCTCAAATGCTTACAGCACAATACTCATGCCGTCATACGCCACTTCAACATCACGCCGCGCCAATTCCGCACGCTCCGGCGAATCCTCGTCGAGAATCGGATTGGTATTGTTGATGTGGATAAGCACCTTGCGCTGTTCAGGCAGTTGCTCCAGTACTTCGAGCATGCCGCCAGGCCCGTTCTGTGCCAGATGGCCCATCTCGCGTCCGGTGCGGGTGCCGACGCCACGACGCTGCATTTCATCGTCATCCCACATCGTGCCGTCGACCAACAGGCAATCGCTGCTCGCCATGATTTCCAGCAACGGCGCATCGACCTTGCCCAGTCCTGGCGCATAGAACAGCTTGCCGCCGGTGTTCAGGTCTTCAACGATCAAACCGATATTGTCGCCCGGGTGCGGGTCGAAGCGGTGCGGCGAGTACGGCGGCGCGGCGCTGCGCAATGGCAGCGGGGTGAAACGCAGGTTCGGGCAGGCGGCCACGGTGAAACTCTGGTCGAGTTCGATGCGGTTCCAGGCAAGCCCGCCGTTCCAGTGGGTAAGCATCTTGAACAATGGAAAACCGGTGCTGAGGTCTTCGTGAACCATGTCCGTGCACCAGACCTGATGCGGGCAGCCTTCGCGCAGGCTGAGCAGACCGGTGGTGTGGTCGATCTGGCTGTCCATCAGGATGATCGCGCTGATGCCGGTGTCACGCAGGGCGCGGCCCGGTTGCATCGGGGCGAAGCTTTGCAGCTGCGCGCGGATGTCCGGCGAGGCGTTGCACAGCACCCAGTTCACGCCGTCATCGGAAATCGCGATGGACGATTGGGTGCGGGCCTTGGCATTCAGGCTGCCGTCGCGAAAGCCTGCGCAATTGACGCAGTTGCAATTCCACTGCGGAAAACCGCCACCAGCGGCCGAACCCAGAATCTGGACGAACATGAACACTCCATCATTTCAACGCGGAAAATAAAACGCCCCGGCGAGCCGAGGCGTTGCACTGCAGTTCTATGTAAGCAGAACTCAGCGGCTGGCGAAGTACATGGTGACTTCGAAGCCGATACGCAGGTCGGTGTAAGCAGGTTTTGTCCAGGACATGATGTGTCTCCTCGGGGTGGGTGGGATAGCGCTGTCCATAGGTATAGTCCACGGCAGCGCAAAGATGTTCCAAATAGTTAGGCTGCTATGTTACTCAAAATGTCACCGGGTTTGCCCGTGAATCTTTGAGAAAGCTCCTTGCAGCCTTGGTAATGATCATTTTGTCGCTTGCCATGCGGTTTGCGGCGCCGGATCGCTGGCGAGGCAGAGCCAGCCACCTTCTGCGTTGATCACACGCTGAGCAGCGGCGAGCAATGTCTGGCGGTCGAGTTGGCCGATTGCGCTGATCAATTGCTCAAGATAATCCGACGAGTGGCCCGCGAGCCTGGCCTGCCACAGCAGTTCGGCGGCATCTCTGCTGGCCAGTGTGGCGTCACCGAATTGATCCGCGAGATTTTGCCGTTGCTGGCTGAGACTGGCTTCATCAAGTTGTTCGATCAGCGCGGGAATTGCGATGAGAAACTGTTGAATGTGCTTGAGCAACTCCGCAGGTTTGGCACTTGGCGATTGCACGCCGAACAGCAGGGCGGTCTGCCCCTGAATCTGGCGAAGCGCAATGAACACGGCGTAGCCCAATTGCAACTCGACGCGCAAACGCTGATAGAACGGTGTCTGACACAGCTGCGCGAGCATTCGCCATGCAGCTTCGTCGGCGATATCGCGATTGGCGGTTGGGCAGAACAGCAACAAGGCGTGTTCGCTGGAGGCGGTATCGATGTGGCTCCAGTGTTTGTGCGCCGTGATCGCCGCCGGCGTTGGCAACTGATTGTCCGGGGTCCCGGGAATACGGCTCAGGGCCAGGCCCATGGCCGATTGCGTCTGCTGATCAAGACCCAGAGCAAGGCCGTCCCAGCGTGAAGTTGTCCACAGGTGCTTGGCATCGTCCCCGGTTTTGGCTGATGGCAGAACATGTTCCGGCAGCAGTTCAAGCAGTTGGCGAATGAGGATCAGCGGCGGTTTCGGCTCAGCAAGCGTTGAGTCGGCGTCAACCTGTATCAGACATTTCAGCGCGTGCTCGAGAACGCCGGGCATTGGCTCCTGCAGACCGCTGAGCTTCAGCAACCATTGGTTGCCAGTGGCGCTGAAAGTCAGCTCGACGCCGGCCTCACGCGCATCTTGCTGCGTTTGCCGAAGACTGCGCTGCAACCGCGAGTGCAGATCAGTGCTGGCGGCGGCCTTCATCTGCCAGCGCAGATAAATCGCGCCTTCATCAGTGCTGTCCGGCAACGCCTGGCTGAACTGCATCGGCGAGCGTTCACGACGGCCGCGCGATCGATCCTGAGCGAACGTACGCAGGCCTCGGTGGGCGCTGGTCTGGCCGCGAATCAGTCCGGCGTTGGCCAAAGGCTCATTGGCTCGCAGGAATGGATTGGCGGCGGGCAGATGCCAGTGCTCGCTGAAGTTATCCACAGTGCCGATTTCGCTGAGGATCTGTGTGAGGGCTTCAGCGCCTCTATCGGACAAGCCATTTTCAAGCTGCTCACTGTCGAGCCGCGCCAGTTGCAGCGCGCCGCTGACTTGCTGCTGACGTTCAAGCAGGGCCGCGTATTCTTTGCGCAGTGGCGCCCAATCTTGCTGAGCGAAGAAATTCAGCCAATCCAGGATCTGCTCGCGAATGGCATTTAACGATTCCGGTGGCGCGGTGAATTCCAGCTGCAACAACGCTTGCCCGTTGAAGTGATAAACCGGCGCGGCTTTCAAGCCATCTGCCAGCTTCTGCTGCTGCAAATGCGCGGGCAACCCGCCGGGTTTGGTGCTGTTCAGCCAATGACAAAGAAACGCCAAAGCCTCGACAGACGACTCAGGCAAGTAATCAAACGCAAACAGAAAATTGCCGCGTCGCTCACTGACCTGTTGATAACTTTTCACCGTCAGCGGCACGGTTGCCGCCTGCGCAACGTTATCCCCAGCCGGTAAGGCTTGTGAAAACTGCTCAGCCAGCGCTTTCAATTCTTCGAAACTCTGCGGCCCAACCAGGCTCAAGGTCATCTGCCCAGTCTGATAAAACTGCTGATGGAAATCGTTGAGCGCCTGTTGAAACGCAGCCTGCTCGACTTGCAGGCTGTCCCGATTCCCCGCATGAAACCCGCGCAACGGATGCTCTGCCGGTAATCCTTCGAACAAGGCAAATTGCTGCTGCGCCGCAGGATCTTGCGACCAGGCGATAAATTCTGCCTGCAACACTTCCCGTTCCCGCAACTGATCTTCCGGTTTCATACGTGGCTGGGCGAGCATGTCTGACAGACGCTCCAGCCCAGCGCTGAACGCTTTAGTCGGCAACTCAAAGAAATAATCAGTGGTACGTTCCCGGGTGCTGGCGTTCACCTGGCCACCGTGACCTTGCACGTAGGCCATCAGCCCTTCGCCCGCAGGAAAACGCTCGGTGCCGAGAAACAGCAGATGCTCAAGGAAATGCGCCAGCCCCGGCCACGCCAGCGGCACGTCATGACTACCGGCAGCCACGCGCAATGCGGCGGCGCTGCGCTTCAAACCGGGCACATGACGCAGGGTCACACGCAAGCCGTTGGCCAGGGTTTCAGTATGGGGGCGGGGGTGAGTCGGCGCAGGCATGGGCACTTCCAGAACAGTGAAGTGCCAATGCTAGCGGATTAGCGCTGGTTCAGCGCGCCGTAAAGCTCGGGGCGACGATCGCTGAGGTAGAGATTGGCTGCGCGCGAGTCGAGCATCAACTGCCGATCAAGCTCGCCGATGATCAACGCTTCGTCGAGTCCGGCCTGGGCGATGCGACTACCATCCGGCGCGGCGAGGCTGCTTTGCCCGCAATAATGGATGTCGCCTTCGTGGCCGCAATAGTTGGCGTAGGCCACGTAGCACTGGTTTTCGAAGGCGCGCGAACGCACGGTGACATCGGCGACGAAATCGAACGGGATCATGTTCGCGGTCGGCACCAGAATCAACTCGGCGCCGGCGAGTGCCAGACGCCGGGTGTTTTCCGGAAATTCCAGGTCGTAGCAGATCAGGAAACCTAGCTTCCAGCCATTGAGTTCGACGATGGGGAAATCATCCTCACCCGGGCTGAACATCGAGCGATCCAGATCACCAAACAGATGCGTTTTACGGTAATTGCACAGGCGCTCACCGTGCGAATCGATCAACTGCACGGCGTTGTAGATCTGACCGTCAGCGGTGCGTTCCGGATACCCGTAAACAATCGCCAGCCCGGCTGCCTTGGCGATCCGGCCGATCTGTTGCGCCCATTCTCCGTTGTAGACCTCAGCCAGCGTGCTGACCGCCTCGGCCCCGATGTTGTAGCCGGTCATGAACATCTCCGGCAGCACCAGCAAGTCCGCACCCTTGGCCTCCATCGCCAGTTGATGCAGGCGCTGCAGGTTGGCGGCGGGGTCCAGTGGCAGCGGTGGACATTGGTAAAGGGCTACACGCATCAGGGATTCCTCTTACTCGGGCAGGGCGATAGGGCCGATGTCTTTGAACACATCACCTGGGCCGGGGTTCGCTTTATGTGTCGAACCGCCGAAATGCTTCATGATCCCCCACACCGCGTTGAGCGAGGTTTGTACCGCGCCTTCGACCCATGCCGGCGTCCACGAAACGTCGTCGCCAGCGATGAAAATTCCGCGTTGCTCGGCGGGCATGTCGTCCTGCATGAAGTGCGCGTACATGCGCTGGTTGTAGCGGTAGTGGCCGGGCAGTGCGCCTTTGAACGCACCGAGGAAATACGGATCGGCTTCCCAGGAAACGGTGATCGGATCGCCAATGATCCGTGCGGCAATGTCGACTTTCGGGTAGATCTTTTTCAACGCGTTCAGCGCCAGTTCAACGCGTTTTTCCACCGGGTGCGGGAGCATCTTCAAGGCGTCGCTCATCCACGAGTACGACAAGCAGATCACGCCCGGTTTGTCGTCTCCGTTGTCGAACAGATAGGTGCCACGGGTCAGGCGATCGGTGAGGGTCATGCTCATCAAATCGCGGCCGGTCTCCGGGTCCTTGTCCTTCCAGAACGGCCGGTCGACCATCACGAAAGTCTTCGAAGATTGCATGTAGCGAGTGCGATCAAGCGCCATCCACATCTTCTGCGAGAACAGGGTTTCGTCGCACTCGATCTGCGTGGTCAGCAGCCAGCTCTGGCAAGTGGTGAGCACAGCAGCGTATTCGCGGGTGTCGCCGTTGTTGTCGGTGACGGCGAAACGGCCATCCGGCGCATGAGCGATTTTCTTCACGCCGGAGCGCGGCGCGCCACGGTGCAGGGATTTCAGACTGGTGCCTTCTGGCCAATGCACGCAGCGCTCCGGCACATGCCGCCAGATGCCTTGCGGTACTTGCTCGACGCCGCCGACCACCAGGTGTTGGTGATCGTCGCAGTTGGTCATCACCACGCGGAAGATTTCCAGCATCGAGTTAGGGAAATCCGAGTCCCAGCCGCCGGTACCGAAACCGACCTGACCGAATACTTCGCGGTGATGGAACGACAGTTTGGCGAAGGCTTCCGAGGTGGCGACGAAGTCATAGAACGTGCGGTCGTCCCACAGCGGCACCAAGGTGTTCCACAACTCTTTCAGGCGCGGCACATCACGGTCACGGATGGCTTGCTGGATATCGGCGAACTGCGAGCCGGCTTCCAGTGCATCCGCCCAGGCGTCAGCCACTTCCTGGAACAGCGCAGGAAGATCCGCCAGTTTCTGTGCGTAGTGGGTTTTGCCTTCCAGGTCGATCACGGTGCTGCCGGAGGCTGGCGTCAACGGGTTCGGAAAAGGTTTGGTCGCAAGCCCGAGCTTGTCGACGTAGTGATAGAACGCCGTGGAAGAGACCGGGAAGCGCATGCCGCCAAGTTCAGCGACGATGCCATCGGTGCCGTTGAAAGCTTGCGAGCGCAAACGACCACCAAGCTTCGACGCCTCATAAACCACCGGTTTCAGGCCAAGCTTCATCAGCTCGTAAGCGGCCACCAGACCGGCAATGCCTGCGCCGACAATCGCCACTTCGGCGCCGTGATTATGTTCAGGAATACTACCGAGGCCGGCCGGGTGTTCGATCCAGTCGTCAAACGCGAACGGAAAGTCCGGGCCGAAAATGGTGACTGGTTTCTTACCGTCTGCAGGATGGCGATTGTTCTTGTTCATGGTTGACCTTGCTGGCGACCCGACGCGGGATGCGCGTCTGAGTATAGGAAAAGATGCCAGCCATTCTAGGGAGCGTAGAGTACGTTAATAAGACGCAAAGTGTCGTCGTTTTGCCAATAAGCTGATCAATCTGACGAATGCTGCCTGCACACCGACCAAAATGTGGGAGCCGGGCTTGCCCGCGAAGAGGCCTTATCAGCCAACCGAAATGATATGGCCAACACTCAAACCGGCTGCCCCCGATCAATCTTGCTACTCAAAATAATCGAGGTCGTCGTCTTCTCCACCCCATCCACGCTACCAATCTGATCCAGTAACTGATCGAGCTGCTCCGGCGAATCCGTACGCAACCACGCCACATAATCAAACTCGCCACTCACCGCACACAACTGCTGCACCTGCGCCATCGCACTCAACCGGCGCACTACCTCTTTGCCGGAACGCGGCTGCACCTTGATCCCGACGTAGGCCTGCAAGCCGCCATCGACCACGCGCTGGCCCAGACGTACGCCATAACCGGTGATGACCTTGGCCTTTTCCAGCCGCGCCAATCGAGAGGTCACGGTGGTGCGCGCAATGCCTAATTGCCGGGCAAGCATGGCCACACTTTCGCGGGCGTTGATTTGCAGTGCGGCGATTAGCTGACGGTCGATTTCATCGAGTGCGGGCGGGCGGGTGTCTGGCAAGGGGCGGCTCCATGAGGGGGGGTGAATTACGCATGTTACAAGACTACCAAGTTGACACGACGCTGATCCTTGTCAAAGATGTGGGCAAGAGCGCGAAATCTGCTGCCTTGCAGGGCTTCAGCAGACGTAGGTACCTCAGCGATGCTGCTACGTCGGTGTAAGGTGAGACCTCTAATCCAATTTCCTGAGGATGCAGATATCAGGATTTGAATACCCATGGGGCAGCCTTAATGCTGCCCTTTTTATTTGCCTGCGTAAGGGGCGGGCACTATCATCGCCACCTCAGCACTGACCGGAACCTTGGTAGCAAGGGGTGTTGATTTCGGTGGCGCAAGTCACTCCCAGCCAGTGAGCGGGATATGCGGGTAGCCGTGAAAGAACAAGCCGATAGAGATTCACAGAAAGCCCTGATGCGAAAGCGTCGGGGCTTTCTGCTTTCCAGTGCTTCCAAAAGTTAAAAGGCTGAAGGAGAAAAATGGTGTGAGTTGCGCGGTTTCGGATAACTGATGTTTTTTGACGTTTACCGATCGACCGCCCAAGAAAAAGCCGCGCATTTAGCGCGGCTTTCAATTTGGTGGGCCCACACGGACTTGAACCGTGGACCAAAGGATTATGAGTCCTCTGCTCTAACCAACTGAGCTATAGGCCCTCAGTAGGTCGCGGATTATAGCGACGGTTTCTCGGCTGTGCTATCCGAATAATCCGATACGGTTACACGAAGAAACGTTGCCGCGAATTCTTCCGGTGGCAGCGGCAGGCTGACGATGTAGCCCTGGATCTGTTCGCAGCCTTCGGCGGCGAGGAATTGCTGCTGTGCCTGGGTTTCCACACCCTCGGCGATGACGGTGAATTGCATGCTGCGGCCCAGTGCGATGATGGCCCGGACAATCGCCGCATCGTGGGGGTCATCGGGCAGCCCACGGACGAAGGACTGGTCAATTTTAAGGATGTCCAGCGGCAAGCGCTTGAGGTAGCTGAGCGAGGAATAGCCGGTGCCGAAGTCATCGATCGCGAGTTGAACGCCGAGGTGTTTGAGTTGGTGCAGCACGGCCAGCGCCTCTTCGGCCTGACTCATGATGAAATTCTCGGTAATTTCCAGTTGCAGTAAATCCGGCATCAGGCCGTTGTCGTTGAGCAATTGTTCGATGCGGCCGAGCAGGTTCGGCTGACGCAATTGTGCGCCGGCGAGGTTCACCGACAATGGGCCGAGGCTGTCATAGACCTGATTCCACTCGAACATCTGCCGGCACGCGGTCTCCAGCACCCAGTCGCCGATCTGCAGAATCATGCCGTTCTCTTCGGCGAGCGGGATGAAGTGCTCAGGTGGTACTTCGCCGAAGGTCGGGTGCCGCCAGCGGATCAGTGCTTCAGCGCCGACCAGACGGTGGTCGTCGAGGCTGATTTTTGGCTGGTAATAGAGGTGCAACTCATCGCGCTCGATGGCTCGGCGCAGTTCGTGCTCCAGCGCCACACGCTCACTGGCTTGGGCGGTGAGGTCGCGGGTATAGCTCTCGACGCGGTTGCGGCCCTTGGCTTTGGAGCGGTACATCGCCGCGTCGGCGTTTTTCACCAGCGTAGCGACGTCGCAACCGTCACGTGGGTACAAGCTGGTGCCGATGCTCGCGCTGATGAAGAACTCATGCTCACCGGCCTGGAACGGCGCGCCGAAGCAGTTGAGCAGCTTGGTGGCGATGTTGTCGGCGTCGCTGGCCTGCTGCAGGCCGGGCAGCAGGATGATGAATTCATCGCCGCCCAGTCGCGCCACGGTATCGATGTCGCGCAGTTGCTCTTTGAGGCGCACGGCGATGCCCTTGAGCAGCAGGTCGCCGACCGGGTGGCCGAGGCTGTCGTTGATGTGTTTGAAGCGATCAAGATCGAGGAACAGCACAGCGCCCTGACCACCGTTTTCCTGCTGATTGTTCAGTGCCATGAGCAGACGACTTTCGAACAGCGTGCGGTTCGGCAGGCCGGTCAGTGGGTCGTGGTGTGCCTGATAGTCGAGCTTGGCCTGCGCATGCTTGAGACTGGAGATGTCGGCGAACACGGCGACAAAGTGGGTAATGAATTTGTCGCGGTTACGCACGGCGCTGATGGTCAGCCAGCTCGGGTACAACTCGCCGTTCTTGCGTCGGTTGGAAATTTCGCCTTGCCAATGCCCCTCGTCGGTCAACTGATGCCACATCGCCGCGTAGAACGCGCTGTCATGCAGGCCGGAGGCGAGCAGACGCGGCGTGTGGCCGAGCGCCTCGCTTTCGCTGTAACCGGTGATTTCGGTGAAGGCCCGATTGACCGCGCTGATGTGCTGCTGGGTGTCGGTGATCAATACGCCTTCGGCGGTGCTCTCGAACACAGTTGCCGCCTGCTGCAATTTTTCCTGCATCAGATGGCGTTCGGTAATGTCCCGGGCGATGGTTAGCATGCAGTCTTCTTCGCCGATTGGCAGAGGTCGGCTGGAGACTTCGCAAAGGCGGATCAGCCCGTCGCTGCGGCGGATATGGCAGGTGAAGTCGCGTACGAAACCGTCACGATGCAGCAGATCGAGCATCTGTTTGCGTTCGTTGAGATTGACCCAGATGCCCAGATCCAGCGCCGAGCGATCCACCGACATCGCGCTGTTGAAACCGGTGATGCGGCTGAAGCCTTCGTTGACCTCCAGCAGCAGGCCATCGCTCTGGCGTGACAACAGCAAGCCATCGGGCGAGGCATGAAACGCCTTGGCGAACTTCTCTTCCGAGGTTTGCAGTTGCTGCTGGGTTTCCTTGAGCTGAGTAATGTCGCGCACCACTACCACCAGTGCCGGAGTGGTGTCGAGGTCGAACGGCTCGGCGGAAATCAGGCCGGTAAATACTTGGCCGTTGTTGCGGCGAAAGGGCATTTCCAGGTTGCGGATGCTGCCGGCCTGCAAGCGCTGCAACAGGCCCGGACCGACCCCGGGAATGCCCCAGATATTCAGATCGGTGGCGGTCTGGCCAATGACTTCTTCGGCCTTCAGTCCGATCTGTTCCTCAAACGCTTCGTTGACCTCCAGCAAACAGCCATCGGACAGCCGCGCGATTACCAGAATGTCCGGGCATTGCTGGAATACCGAAGCAAATTTCTGCTCGGACAGGCGCAAAGCCTCTTCGGTGCGCTTGGTCTCACTGATGTCGATCATCAAGCCGCGCATCACCGGCTCATGACCGTGTTCGATCAGGCTGACAATGTCGCGCACCCACAGGCAGCGCCCATCGGCGGTGATTACCCGATAGTCGAGCGTGTGATCGCGACCCTCGCGTACGGCGTCATCACAGATGGCCTGAGCTCGGGTCAGATCTGCCGGATGAATGATATTTCGCCAGAAACCCGGAATCAGCCAGTGCGATTGTGGATAACCGAGCAGATCTTCGGCGTGCGGGGACACATAGCTGTAGGTGAAGTCGCTCATCCGCGCTTCCCAGGCGATGGCCGACAGGCTCTCCACCAGCCCGCGATAGTGATACTCGCTGCTGCGCAACTCCTGCTCGAGGTCGATTCGCCGGGCGATTTCCGAACTCAGGCGCCGGTTGATGCGGATCACCACGGCCAGCACGATCACCAGCAGGAGCAAGCCGGGCAGGCCGTAAACCAATAGATCTGACCAGAATGTCCGATGATCGAGAACGTTGCCGACCCAGTGCTCCTGAATGCTGCTGATTTCGTCCGGACTCATGTCGGCCAGGACTTTATCCAGAATGCCCACCAGCATTTTGTTGTCGCGGGGTACGGCCATCGCCAATTGATAGCGATAAGGGGTTTCGCCGCTGACGTACAAACCGTCGAGTTTGAGCTGGCGCAGGCTCCAGACGCTGGAAGCGAGGTCGCCGACCACCGCGTCGACCTCGTCGGTGGCCAGGGCCTGCAAGGCGGAACTGACATTGGGCATGGCCACCAGATTCAGATCCGGGTGGTGCGTGCGCAAAAGCTCATGCGGCGCGTAGTTTTCCACCACGGCGATTTTCAGACCGTAGAGGTCTTCGAGTTTGCGCGGCTGCGCGCCTCCGACGTGGGCGAGGATGACAATCGGGAAGTCGAGGTAAGGCCGGGTGAATGACAGGTAGGTCTGGCGTTCCGGGGTCGACATGATCCCTGGCAACAGATCGATCTTGCCTTGTTTGACCTGCTCCAGCACTTCTGTCCAGCTCACGGGTTCGATGGGCGTGAGTTTGATCGCGAGGCGTTGACGAATAACGTCGATATAGTCGGCTGCCAGCCCTTGGTAGCGGTTTTGGTCGTCGCGGAACTCGAACGGCGGCCACGACGCGTCCACACCAAGGTGCAAATCCGGGTGAGCCGCCAGCCAGCTACGTTCTTCATCGGTCAGAGTCAGCGCGTCAGCCGTTGCGGTCCAGATCATCAGTGACAGCAAAAAAAGCACGGACGCCAGTCTGGGCATAACGCTCTCGTTATGGCTCGGGGATGATTGTTTCGAGTGTAGACGGGGTATGCGGGGGAGGGGTGGTGCGAGGAACTTAATCTGCCATATAAACAAAACCCCCGGCCTGGGCCGGGGGTTCTGGTATCACTCGTCGAGGAAGGAGCGCAGATGCTCGCTTCGCGTCGGGTGGCGCAGCTTGCGCAGCGCCTTGGCTTCGATCTGACGGATCCGCTCACGCGTTACGTCAAACTGTTTGCCCACTTCTTCGAGTGTATGGTCGGTGTTCATGTCGATACCGAAGCGCATGCGCAGTACTTTGGCTTCACGGGCAGTGAGGCCGGACAGTACTTCGCGAGTCGCTTCTTTCAGGCTCTCAACAGTGGCGACATCGATTGGCGACTGCATGGTCGAGTCTTCGATGAAGTCACCCAGATGGGAGTCTTCGTCATCACCGATCGGCGTTTCCATGGAGATCGGCTCTTTAGCGATCTTCAATACCTTGCGGATCTTGTCCTCAGGCATTTCCATGCGTTCGCCCAGCTCTTCCGGGGTCGGTTCGCGACCCATTTCCTGCAACATCTGCCGGGAAATACGGTTGAGCTTGTTGATCGTCTCGATCATGTGCACCGGAATACGGATGGTGCGTGCCTGGTCAGCGATCGAGCGAGTGATCGCCTGACGGATCCACCAGGTGGCATAAGTCGAGAACTTGTAACCACGACGGTATTCGAACTTGTCCACCGCTTTCATCAGACCGATGTTGCCTTCCTGGATCAGATCGAGGAATTGCAGGCCGCGGTTGGTGTACTTCTTGGCGATCGAGATCACCAGACGCAAGTTGGCTTCAACCATCTCTTTCTTCGCGCGGCGGGCCTTGGCCTCACCGATCGACATGCGACGGTTGATGTCCTTGATTTCAGCGATGGTCAGACCGGTCTCGGTTTCCAGCGCGATCAGTTTCTGCTGGCAACGAATGATGTCCGGCTGAACGCGACCGATGGCTTCGGCGTACTTGCTCTTGCCTTTGGCCAGACCGTCGGACCAGCTTTCGTCGACTTCATTGCCCGGGAACTGACGCAGGAAATCGGCGCGTGGCATACGTGCATCACGTACACACAGTTGCATGATCGCGCGCTCTTGCTGACGCAGGCGATCCAGGGCACCGCGAACACGCTCGACCAAACCTTCGAATTGCTTCGGTACCAGTTTGATCGGCATGAACAGCTCGGCCAGAGCCAGCAATTCGGCAATCGCTGCCTTATTGCTGCGACCGTGCTTTTTCAGCGCCTTGCGGGTGACTTCCATCTGATCAGCCACGGCGCCAAAGCGCTGTGCAGCAATGACCGGATCCGGACCGCTTTCGGCTTCTTCTTCGTCATCGGAAGATTCAGCTTCTTCGTCGTCGGTTTCGTCGTCGGCTTTCGCGACTTTCGCTTCGACTGGCGGCGGCACTTCAGCAGGCGGCGCAATGCCGTCGTCCGGGTCGATATAACCGCTCAGGACGTCGGACAGGCGACCACCTTCGGTGGTGACGCGGGTGTACTCGGAGAGAATGTGGTCAACCGTGCCAGGGAAGTGCGCGATTGCGCCCATCACTTCACGAATGCCCTCTTCGATCCGCTTGGCGATTTCGATTTCGCCTTCACGAGTCAGAAGCTCGACCGTACCCATTTCACGCATGTACATGCGCACTGGGTCAGTGGTGCGACCGATATCGGTCTCCACCGCTGCCAACGCAGCGGCTGCTTCTTCCGCAGCGGCCTCGTCGGTATCGGCGTCGGCCAACATAAGGGCGTCCGCATCCGGAGCACTCTCGTGTACGGGGATCCCCATGTCGTTAATCATGCGGATGATGTCTTCCACCTGCTCTGGATCTGAAATATCCTCGGGCAGGTGGTCGTTGACCTCGGCGTAAGTCAGATACTTCTGCTCACGACCCAGTTTGATCAACTCAATAATACGAGACTGCTGTTGCGCTTTTCCGGACATAACACCCTATCCACTGAAGGTCTTGGCGGGCAAAAAACAAGCCGAGGATTATACCTGAGCTATGACCTCACGCGCCAGTTGAGGTCGGGTTTGATGCGGAAACATTGCGACTTAGAAGGTCGCGCAGTTGATTTTTCTCTTCGAGACTCAGTTCGCCTTGACGCGCTTTCCTGAGTAACTGTTCAAGATTTCGCTCGCGTTGGCGGGCTGACAAGCTAGTAATGGTGTCGAAAAACTGTTGTTCAAGGTTATCTCCGTCAATCAACCATTCCTTTTCTGCCAGTGCCTTGAGCAAGCGACCCTGTTCAGTGCCGTGCCATCGCGCGATCAACTGAAATGAGTTTAGCTTGGGATTCTTCTGTACGGCTTCGAGCAGCGCCACAAGTAGCTGGGCGTTGGTCTGATTTTCGTCGGCAATGTGCCCGGCATCTTCGACGCGCTCGGCCAATTGCGGGTGATGAAGCAGTGTGCGCAGGGCGGTCAGGGTCGGCGACTCGACGCCAATCGGCGTGCGCGGGCGTTGCTGATCGCGATCACCGCCACGCTTGCCGTTCTTGTCCCAGGGCTTCTTGTCCCATTTCTTGCCGCCGGCACCGGGTTTCTTCGGCGTCCATTCCTGCTGCGGCACATACATGTCCTGTGCCTGCGGCTGATGGTAGTCGCTGTAGTCCGGCATTGCGTCGTAATTGATGCCCGGATCGTAGGCCGGCGGCGCTTCCTGCGGCGCGCTTTGCGCCAGCTGACTGACGGTTTCGCTGCTCAGGCCGGTGATTTCGCTCAGGCGCTGACGCATCAGGATGCGCAGGTTGGCACCTGGCACCTTGTCGATCAGCGGTGTGGCGAGGGTGGCCATATGGGCCTTGCCTTCGAGCGAGCGCGGATCGGCTTCCTCGGTCAATTGCTGGAAGAAATAGTCGGCCAGCGGCTGCGCGTGCTGATTGATCCGCGCCTTGAACGCGTCAGTGCCTTCTGCGCGAACCAAGGTGTCCGGGTCTTCGCCTTCTGGCAGAAACAGAAAGCGCGCACGACGGCCGTCCTGCAGGCTCGACAGCGTTGCTTCGAGTGCGCGCCAGGCGGCATTACGGCCAGCCTGGTCACCGTCGAAGCAGAACAGCACGTTCGGTACGACGCGGAACAGGCGCTTCAAATGTTCTTCGCTGGTCGCTGTGCCCAGCGTCGCGACGGCATTCTTCAGGCCTTGCTGGGCGAGAGCGATGACGTCCATGTAGCCTTCGACGACGATGATTTCGTCGAGGTTGCGGTTGTTCTTGCGTGCTTCATAAAGACCGTAGAGTTCCTGGCCTTTATGGAATACCGGGGTTTCCGGGGAGTTCAGGTACTTGGGCTTGTCGTCGCCGAGTACGCGACCACCGAAGGCGATGATGCGGCCGCGGGTGTCGCGGATCGGGAACATCACGCGATCGCGGAAGCGGTCATAGCGTTTGCCGGTTTCGGCGTTCTCGATCAGCAGGCCGGCGTCGATCATGGCTTTTTGCTGAAGCGTATCGCTGCTCAAGTGCTTGAACAGGTTGTCCCAGCCCGGCGGCGCGAAGCCAAGGCCGAAATCCCGGGCGATCTCACCGGTCAGGCCGCGGCCCTTGAGGTAGTCCACCGCAGCTTTGCGCGATGGATGGCTCTTGAGCGCCTGCTTGTAAAAGTCGGCAGCGGCGGTGAGCAACGGGTACAGCGGCGAATCGGTCGGCTGGCGCGGTTTGTGCGCGCGGCCGCTTTCTTCGCGGGGGATTTCCATGCCGGCGGCTTTCGCCAGATCCTCGACCGCCTGGGGGAAATCCAGGTTGTCGTGATCCATGAGAAAGCCCAAGGCATTACCGCCGGCGCCGCAGCCGAAGCAGTAATAGAACTGTTTGTCGGGGCTGACGCTGAAGGACGGGGTTTTCTCTTTGTGAAACGGGCAACAGGCGGTGTAGTTCTTGCCGGCCTTCTTCAATTGCACGCGCGAGCTGACCACGTCGACGATGTCGGTGCGGTTCAGCAGGTCGTCAATGAAGCTCTGGGGAATTAGCCCGGCCATGGCATTCTCGTCGTCTGCGCTGCAATAAGTCCGATGCGTAAGGCTGGCGGGCGCGGGTCGTTGTTTGAAGCGCGCAAAAGGTGCGGCTCGACCGGTGTCGTCTGCGTAATCGCTGTCGGGAAGTGTATCTGCCGAAAATCCACTGACGTTAGTACCCATCAGTTTTCGACTATTTGAAAGTGTTGCGCTGAATCCGCTGGCGGCCGTTAAAGGGCCTCGGATAGCTCAATAAAGCGGGCACGCATGCAGGTGCCTTGGGCTGATCGTCGTAAGAGGAATCAGTGGGTGTGCTCGTCAGTAGCCTTGAAAGGCTCGTCAGAAAAGACGTGCACCGCTGGCAAAAGAGCCAGGTCTGACGTTTGAAGCAGATTTGTCTCGGTCGCGTGTGCGGCTTCGACATTGAAGCATCAAGCGTTTTACGCAAATGCCATTAGCCCGGCTCAGAGCCGGGCTTAGGCAAGAAGCTTGCTACGAACGTCTGTGTATTAGTACAGACGAACGGCGCGGCGCTGTTCGCGCTGAACTTTCTTGGCGTGACGCTTAACAGCGGCTGCTGCTTTGCGCTTACGCTCAGAAGTTGGCTTCTCGTAAAATTCGCGGCTACGAACTTCAGCCAGTACACCGGCTTTTTCGCAGGAGCGCTTGAAACGACGCAGAGCTACGTCGAAGGGTTCGTTCTCTTTAACTTTGACGGCTGGCATCCAGAGCTACCTTCATTCATTACCGGGGTCAACATCCTCGCGGCAAAAGAGCACTTGAAGACGTCGGTTTTTAAGGGTTGCGGATGTTAACCCCTCATCGCTCGGAATGCAAAGCCTCTGATCGAAAACCGCTGGTCGGGGCATCCCGCGACGACTATTATGCGCGCCTTCGAATTCAGCCTAAACAAGGCGCAAACCCATGCTAGTACTGGGATTAGAAACCTCCTGCGACGAAACCGGCGTCGCATTATATGACAGTGAACGCGGCCTGCTGGCCGACGCACTGTTCAGCCAGATCGACCTGCACCGCGCTTATGGCGGTGTGGTGCCGGAACTCGCCTCGCGTGACCACGTCAAGCGCATGCTGCCCTTGATTCGTCAGGTGTTGGCCGAGGCTGACTGTGTGCCGACCGAGATCGACGCAATCGCCTATACCGCGGGTCCTGGCCTGGTTGGTGCGTTGCTGGTCGGTGCTTCCTGCGCCCAGGCGTTGGCGTTTGCCTGGGGCATTCCGGCGCTTGGCGTGCACCACATGGAAGGGCATTTGCTCGCGCCGATGCTGGAGCCAGAACCGCCGGAATTCCCGTTCGTCGCTTTGTTGGTCTCCGGCGGTCATACGCAGCTGGTTCAGGTCGATGGCATCGGTCAATACAGCCTGCTCGGCGAGACACTCGACGACGCTGCCGGTGAAGCATTCGACAAAACCGCGAAGATGATGGGCCTCAATTATCCGGGTGGGCCGGAAATCGCCAAGTTGGCGGAGAAGGGCGTCGCAGGACGTTTCACCTTTCCGCGTCCGATGTGCGATCGCCCTGGTCTGCAATTCAGCTTCAGTGGTCTGAAAACCTCTGCGCTCAACGCCTGGCAGCAGTGCGTCAGCGCCGGGGACGACAACGAGCAAGCCCGTTGCGACATCGCGCTGGCGTTCCAGCAGGCCGTGGTGGAGACTTTGACCATCAAGTGCAAGCGCGCCCTGAAACAGGCGGGCATGAAGCGTCTGGTGATTGCTGGCGGCGTCAGTGCCAACAAGGCCTTGCGCGTTTCGCTGGAGAAAATGCTCGGCGACATGAAGGGCGATGTGTTTTATGCCCGTCCCGAATTCTGCACCGACAACGGCGCGATGATCGCGTTTGCCGGTTGCCAGCGTTTGCAGGCCGGTCAGCAGGAAAGCCTGGCGATCAGCGTGCAGGCACGTTGGCCGATGGAGCAGTTGTCGGCGTTGTGATGAGCGGCGCTCATGAGCGGTATTTAAAAATGCCGTTCGCGCCCGGCAAACAGGTCGCGTAGATTGCCGCGGTGACGCCAGACGATCAGCAGTGTCAGCGCGCTCATCGGCAACAGCGCCTCCGGTTCCTGCCAGGCCAGCAACGGCAGGGTCAGTGGCGTGGCGATCAGCGCAGCGAGCGAGCTGGTGCGGGTCAGGTAAAACGTCAGCAACCAGGCGCATACTGCCAGCAGCGCGGCGGGGGGATACAGGCCCAGCAGCATGCCGGCAGCGGTGGCGACGCCTTTGCCGCCACGGAAGCGAAAATACAGCGGGAACAGGTGACCGATCACGGCACACACGCCGATCCACGCCTGATCCTGAAGAGAAAGGCCCACAGCCGCTGCGATCAGCACCGGCACGAGGCCTTTGCACAGATCACCCAGCAAGGTCAGGATCGCCAGTTTGCGACCGACCAGGCGCAGCATGTTGGTGGCGCCGGCATTACCCGAGCCACTCATTCGCGGATCCGGATTTCCGGTCAGGCGGCTGAGCAAAATGGCGAAGGACAGCGAGCCGAGCAGGTAGGCGAGAGTCGCCAGTAACCAAAACATGCTAACTATTCCGGGCGAGGACGCCCTGATTCTAACGGCGCATTGCGCCCTTGTCGTGCAGCGGAGAAAAGTGCTTGGACAGAGTGTTTATCGAGGGCCTGGAAGTTGACACCGTGATCGGTGCCTACGACTGGGAGCGCGGCATCCGACAGTGCCTGCGTCTTGATCTGAGCTTCGCCTGGGACAATCGCCCGGCCGCCGCCGGTGACGATCTGACCCTGGCGCTCGATTACGCCAGTGTTTCCACGCGCATCCAGGCCTTTGCCGAGCAGGCGCAGTTTCAACTGGTCGAGACCTTCGCTGAGCGTCTGGTCGAAGTGCTGATGAGCGAGTTCAAGATTACTTGGGTTCGCTTGAAGCTGACCAAGCCTGGCGCTGTACCGGCTGCGAAGGGTGGCGTGGGTGTGGAGATCGAGCGCGGATGTCGCTGACTCAGGTCTATCTCGGGCTCGGTAGCAATATCGAGCGCGAAACCCATTTGCGCGCAGGTCTCGATGCATTGGCGAAGTTTCTTGTCGATATCCGCTGTTCGGCGGTGTTCGAGAGCGCGCCTGTGGGCATCAAGAGCGGGCCGTTCATCAACTTTGTGGTCTCGGCCTATACCGATCTGCCGTTGATGGAGCTGGATCGCCGCTTGAAATTCATCGAGGCGGATAACGGCCGTTACGCGCCGGATCGCAAGGGTTTGCCGCTGGATATCGACGTGCTGCTGTATGGCGAGCTGGTCGGTAACTTTGACGGACTGGTACTGCCGCGTGCTGAAATTCTGAAGAATGCCTTTGTGCTGTGGCCGTTGTCGCTGATTGCGCCGGATCGCGTGCATCCGGGTGTGGGAAAAAGCTTCGCGACGTTGTGGGCAGAGGCGCAGATTGATCAGGTGCTGGCACCGGTCGGGTTTGAGTGGCGCGGCGAGCAGCTCACGCCTGAGAACCTTTAAAAGCAAAAGATCGCAGCCTGCGGCAGCTCCAGAAAAAACGCGTATTTTCCATGTAGGAGCTGCCGCAGGCTGCGATCTTTTGATCTTGCTTCAAGCGTTGTCTTTGTAAGCCTTCAAGGCCTTGAGCCGCTCACGCTTCAGCGCTTCGCCCAATTCAGGCCCTTTGAATCCCTTCTCCAGCAACGGCTGCACCGCGACCTCCCGCGCAACCTTCGCCGCCCCGCGCAAATAATCCGCCTGTGGGTAACTTCTCTGTTCCAGCCCTTTGCGGCCCCGGGCATCCATCTCGCACGCGGCAATAAACTCTTCAAACCGCTGTGGCCGGCGATAAACATCGAAACTCTGCAACAGTTCCAGCAGCGTCGATGCTTTCAACTCCAGTGCCCGGTGCCCATGGGTGTGATACTTGCCCACCAGCAAGGCTAATTCCTGACAGTCCTTCGGCGCCTTGAAGCGTTCGTTTACGGCTTTGATCAGCTTCAGTCCGGTGTGCTCATGGGCGATATGCCGTGGCCATTCTTCTTCAGGCGTCAGGCCTTTGCCAAGGTCATGCAGCAGGCAGGCCCAGCGTACGGTCAGCGGTTGTTTGTGCAGCGCCGATTGCTCCAGCACGCTGAGGGTGTGCAGGCCGGTGTCGATTTCCGGGTGATGGGCTTCCGGTTGCGGCACACCAAACAGCGCGTCGACTTCCGGCATCAGCACTTTCAATGCGCCGCAGTCGCGCAGTACCTGGATAAATACCTGCGGCTGATCTTCCATCAGCGCCCGGGAGATTTCCTTCCAGCTGCGTTCAGCGGTCAGCGCTTGCAGTTCGCCGGATTCGCTGAGTTGACGCATCAGTTCCAGCGTCTCCGGCGCGACGGTAAATCCTAGCCCGGCATAGCGCGCGGCAAAGCGGGCAACGCGCAGAACACGGAGAGGATCTTCGGCGAACGCCGGGGAAACGTGGCGCAGGATTCGCCCTTCAAGATCGCGTTGGCCGTGGTACGGATCGGTGAGGTTTTGCTGATCGTCCTCGGCCATGGCATTGATGGTCAGGTCGCGGCGGATCAGATCTTCTTCGAGCGTCACTTCCGGGCTTGCGTGAAAGGTGAAGCCGCCGTAACCGCGCCCGCTCTTGCGTTCGGTGCGGGCGAGGGCGTACTCCTCTCCGCTTTTCGGATGAAGAAATACCGGGAAATCTGCGCCGACCGGGCGATAGCCTTTGGCGAGCATTTCCTCTGTGGAAGCGCCGACGACGACCCAATCGATATCGGTGACCGGTTTGCCCAGCAAGCGATCACGAACCGCGCCGCCAACCTTGAAAATCTGCATAAAAAAACCTCCGTTAGCCCGACAGGATAACCCTTGCGTCAGACTTTCGGAGGCCAGAACCGTATCAAAGATGGATGACGGCGAGGTCGAGCCGACCGTAATCCCCTTCGCTGTGTTCACTGCGTGGCGGAACGTGATGGGTTTTCATGATCTGGTCGCCTTGCAGGGTTTCCAGATGAATGTCGAAGCCCCACAAGCGATGCAGGTGTTTGAGTACTTCCTCAGTCGAATCACCGAGCGGTTTGCGGTCGTGCTGCTGGTGACGCAGTGTCAGCGAACGGTCACCACGCCGGTCGATGCTGTAGATCTGCACGTTCGGCTCACGATTGCCCAGGTTGTACTGCGCCGCCAGGGTTTCGCGGATGATCCGGTAACCGGGTTCGTCATGGATTGCCGGCACCAGCAAGTCGTCCTTCTGATCGTCATCCATGATGCTGAACAGCTTCAAGTCACGGATCACCTTGGGTGACAGGTACTGCAGGATGAAACTCTCATCCTTGAAGCTGCTCATGGCGAACTTGATGGTCGATAGCCAGTCGGTCCCGGCGATTTCCGGGAACCAGTGATAATCCTCCTCGGTAGGTTCTTCGCACATGCGCCGAATGTCGCGGTACATGGCAAAACCCAGCGCGTAGGGATTTATGCCGCTGTAGTAAGGGCTGTCGAAGCCAGGCTGGAACACCACGCTGGTATGTGACGTCAGGAACTCCATCATGAAGCCGTCGGTCACCAGGCCCTCGTCATACAGGTCGTTCATCAGCGTGTAGTGCCAGAACGTCGCCCAGCCTTCGTTCATGACCTGAGTCTGACGCTGTGGATAAAAATACTGGGCGATCTTGCGCACGATCCGTACGATCTCGCGCTGCCAAGGCTCCAGCAGGGGGGCGTGTTTTTCGATGAAGTAGAGGATGTTTTCCTGCGGCTCGGCCGGGAAACGTGCGTTGTCCTTGTCGCTGTATTTGTCCGCGCCTTTGGGAATGGTCCGCCACAGATCGTTGATCTGCTTCTGCAGGTGTTCCTCGCGATCTTTCTGCCGGCGCCGTTCTTCTTCGGCGGAAATCGGGTAGGGGCGTTTATAGCGGTCAACGCCGTAGTTCATCAGCGCATGGCAGGAATCGAGCAAGTCCTCCACCGCGTCGATGCCATGGCGCTCCTCGCACTGCATGATGTACTGCTTGGCGAACACCAGGTAATCGATGATCGAGCTGGCATCGGTCCAGGTGCGGAACAGGTAATTGCCCTTGAAAAAGCTGTTGTGGCCATAGCACGCGTGGGCAACCACCAACGCTTGCATGCAGATGGTGTTTTCTTCCATCAGATAAGCGATGCACGGATCCGAGTTGATGACGATTTCGTACGCCAGGCCCATCTGCCCGCGACTGTAGGATTTTTCAGTGCTGAGGAAGTGCTTGCCGTAGGACCAATGGTGGTAACCCAGCGGCATACCCACCGAGGCATAGGCGTCCATCATCTGCTCGGCGGTGATCACTTCGATCTGGTTGGGATAGGTGTCCAGCGCATAGCCGGCCGCGATACGGGCGATTTCGCGGTCGTAGGTCTGGATCAGCTCGAACGTCCATTCGGAGCCGGTGGAAATGGGTTGGCGCTTCTGCTCTTTGGCGGTCATGTCACTAACCTGCGCTGGAAGAGTTCACGGAAGACCGGATAGATATCCCCGGCCGAGACCAGTTGCTGCTGGGCAAAAGTGTCAGAGAAGGCGTCGGCGATGCGTTCGTATTCGTACCACAAGGCCTGATGTTCGCGCGGGGTGATCTCCACGTAAGTGTAGTACTGCACAAACGGCATGATCTGGTTGATCAGGATGTCGCGGCAGATCGGAGAGTCGTCGTTCCAGTTGTCACCGTCGGAAGCCTGCGCCGCGTAGATGTTCCACTCGTTGCTTGGATAACGCTCGGCCATGATCTCCTGCATCAGTTTCAATGCGCTGGAAACGATGGTGCCGCCGGTTTCCCGCGAATAGAAAAACTCCTCCTCGTCGACCTCCCGTGCGCTGGTGTGGTGGCGGATGAACACCACGTCGATCTTGTCGTAGTTCCGTTTCAGGAACAGGTACAACAGGATGAAAAAGCGTTTGGCAATGTCCTTGGTCGCCTGGGTCATGGAGCCGGACACGTCCATCAGGCAGAACATCACGGCTTTCGAGCTGGGGTTCGGTTGTTTGATCAGCAGGTTGTATTTCAGGTCGAAGGTGTCGAGGAATGGTACGCGATGAATACGCGCGCTGAGTTTCTCGATTTCTGCTTCGAGTTCCTGAATATCGCCGAAGTTGTCCGGCTCTTCGCGTTTCAGCCGTTCAAGTTCTTCTTTAGCCTCACGCAGTTTTGCCCGGCTGCTGCCGGACAGGGCGATGCGTCGTGCATGGGCCGAACGCAGAGTGCGGATGATGTTGATGCGCGAAGGATTGCCTTCGTTGCTGATCCCGGCACGTACGGTTTTAAAGGTGTCGGTGCCGCTCAGGTTGCGTTTGACCAGGTTGGGCAGTTCGAGGTCTTCGAACATGAATTCGAGGAATTCTTCCTGAGTGATCTGGAAGACGAACTCGTCCATGCCTTCGCCGGAATTACCGGCCTTGCCCGGGCCACGTCCGCCGCCACCGCCCGGTGGTCGGGCGATGTGCTCGCCGGCAGTGAACTCCTTGTTGCCGGGATGAACCACGGTCTGCTTGCCGCCGCGGCCGTGGTGAAGCACCGGCTCGTCGATGTCGCGACCGGGGATGCTGATCTGTTCGCCGTGCTCCATATCGGTAATGGAACGGCGGCTGACCGCCTCTTCGACAGCCTTCTTGATGTGGTCACGGTAACGCCGCAGGAAACGCTGGCGGTTCACCGTGCTCTTGTTCTTGCCATTGAGACGTCGGTCGATCACATAACTCATAGGAAGCCCTCCGGGCAGCTTCAAGTTGTGAGCCTCAAGCTGCAAGTAAAAGCAGTTTCCCGGGCATCCGTGGGTTACGCGCTTTGTTCTTGCAGCTCGTAGCTAGAAGCTTGCAGCTGCTTCACTGCGACTTCCGTACCCGCAGGTACCATTCGGAAAGAAGCCGTACCTGTTTGTCGGTGTAGCCGCGTTCGACCATTCGAGTGACGAAGTCGTTGTGCTTTTGCTGATCCTCTTTGCTGGCCTTGGCGTTGAAACTGATGACTGGCAGCAGATCCTCGGTGTTCGAGAACATTTTCTTCTCGATGACCACCCGCAGTTTTTCGTAGCTGAGCCAGGTCGGATTCTTGCCGTTGTTGTTGGCCCGTGCGCGCAGTACGAAGTTGACGATTTCGTTGCGGAAATCCTTCGGATTGCTGATGCCGGCCGGTTTCTCGATTTTCTCCAGTTCTTCGTTGAGGGCAACACGGTTGAGGATCTCGCCGGTTTCCGGATCGCGGTATTCCTGATCCTGAATCCAGAAGTCCGCGTACAGCACGTAACGGTCGAAGATGTTCTGGCCGTACTCGCTGTAAGACTCGAGATAAGCTGTCTGGATCTCCTTGCCAATGAATTCGATATAACGCGGCGCCAGGTATTCCTTCAGGTAGCGCAGATAGCGCTCGCGGGTCTCGGCCTGGAACTGTTCCTGTTCGATCTGCTGTTCCAGCACATAGAGCAGGTGCACCGGGTTGGCGGCGATTTCATGCGGATCGAAGTTGAAGACCTTGGAGAGGATCTTGAACGCGAAGCGCGTCGACAGACCGTTCATGCCCTCGTCGACACCCGCCGAATCGCGGTATTCCTGAATCGACTTGGCTTTCGGATCGGTGTCCTTGAGGTTTTCACCGTCGTAGACGCGCATCTTCGAATAGATGTTGGAGTTTTCCGGCTCCTTGAGGCGCGAAAGCACGGTGAACTGCGCAAGCATCTTCAAGGTGTCTGGTGCGCAATGCGCTTTGGCCAGAGAACTGTTGAACAGCAGTTTGTCGTAGATCTTCACTTCGTCGCTGACGCGTAGGCAATACGGCACTTTGACGATGTAGATCCGGTCGATGAACGCTTCGTTGTTCTTGTTGTTACGGAAGGTGTGCCACTCCGATTCGTTGGAGTGGGCAAGCAGGATCCCTGTGAACGGAATCGCGCCAAGCCCTTCGGTACTGTTGTAGTTGCCTTCCTGGGTGGCAGTCAGTAACGGGTGCAGCACCTTGATCGGTGCCTTGAACATTTCGACGAATTCCATCAGGCCCTGGTTGGCCCGGCACAGCGCGCCGGAATAGCTGTAGGCGTCGGCGTCGTTCTGTGGGTATTCCTCGAGTTTGCGGATGTCGACCTTACCGACGAGCGCCGAGATGTCCTGGTTGTTCTCGTCGCCCGGTTCGGTCTTGGCCACGGCGATCTGATTGAGGATCGAAGGGTACAGTTTGACCACGCGGAACTGGCTGATGTCGCCGCCGAATTCGGCCAGGCGCTTGGTCGCCCAAGGCGACATGATGGTGTTCAGGTAGCGCCGCGGGATGCCAAAGTCTTCTTCGAGGATCGCGCCATCTTCGGTGGCGTTGAACAGGCCCAAAGGCGATTCGAATACCGGCGAACCCTTGATCGCGTAGAAGGGCACTTTTTCGATCAGTTGTTTCAGCTTCTCGGCCAGCGACGATTTACCGCCGCCGACGGGGCCGAGCAGATAGAGGATCTGTTTCTTCTCTTCCAGGCCTTGGGCGGCGTGGCGGAAATACGAGACGATCTGGTCGATGCATTCTTCCATCCCGTGGAAGTCTTCGAAGGCCGGATAGCGACGGATCACCTTGTTGGAGAAGATGCGTGACAGCCTCGAGTTGGTCGAGGTGTCGAGCAGTTCCGGTTCGCCGATGGCCAGCAATAGACGCTCGGCGGCGGAAACGTAGGCGCTACGGTCTTTCTTGCACAGCTCCAGGTACTCTTGCAGCGAGAGTTCTTCCTGGCGTGTGGACTCGAAGCGTTGTTGGAAGTGGCTAAAGATACTCATGACGTCACCTCGCTCGATACGTGGAGCCGACGCCGGATCACTCAGTCGATGCTGGCAAACAACCGCTACGGCAGCTGTTTGTTTACCCCCCAGAACACTTTCACGATCGACAATCGCGAAAGTCACTCCCGATGACCCGTGCGCCGGTGTACCGGCTCTCCCCTGTTTTGGATGGCCTGGGCTTAAGGATAGTTGGGAATTCGGGAGGTAAAGGCGAGATACGTAATTATGTGTGGCAAGACCGTTCGTCTGCCCGCGCAGGCCCACGGGAGCCGGGGCCTGCGCGTTGCAAAAAAATTATTCGGCGGTGCCTTGGGCGGTTTCCGCAGGATAAGTCGTACGCCACAGCTCAAAGCCGCCGTCCATGCTGTAGACGTCGGAGAAGCCTTGGCTGATCAGGTAAGCCGCAGCACCCTGACTGGAATTGCCGTGGTAGCAGACAACCACGGTCGGTGCATCAAGGTCGGCGCCTTGGATGAAGGCGTGCAAGGAATGATTGTCCAGATGCTTCGAGCCGCTGATGTGCAGGGCGGCAAAAGTTGCCGGGTCGCGTACGTCGACGACGACAGCACCTTGTTCACGCAGGGTCTGGGCCTGTTCCGGGGGGATTCGTTTGAATTCGCTCATGGCGGGTTCCTGTTGCTCGGCTGAAAGCGCAGTCTAACGCGGTGCGCTGACTGGCGAAGTTTCGGGGATAAGTGGTGCGACAGTCTGGGCGAGGCCGCCGTGTTCGTCGCATTTGCATGACAGGCGTTCGCCGCTGTCGACGTTCATCAGGGTCAGGCTGCCGCCCCAGACGCAACCGGTGTCCAGCGCCGAGATACCCGGCTCATGGATGTTGCCTTCGAGTGCTGCCCAGTGACCGAAGATAATCCGCAAGCCGCGGGTTTTGCGCTCCTTGTGCTGGAACCAAGGTTTGAATCCGGGAGGGGCGGTGTCGAGGCCTTCTTTGCTCTTGAGGTCGAGTTTGCCTTCGGCGGTGCAAAAGCGCATGCGCGTGAAATAGTTGGTGATGACGCGCAAACGGGTCACGCCTTTGAGATCGTTGTCCCATTTCGCCGGATCGTTGCCGTACATGCCGTCGAGGTAGGCAGGGAACAGATTGTCGTCACGCAGGGCGGCTTCGACTTCGGCGGCGCACTTCAGCGCGCGGCTCAGCGACCATTGCGGTGGAATGCCGGCATGCACCATGGCGACATCGCGTGTTTCGTCGTAATGCATCAGCTTTTGCTGGCGTACCCATTCCAGCAATTCGGCGCTGTCCGGCGCCTCGAGAATCTCGCGCAGGGTGTCGGACTTCTTCAGGCGCTCGATGTTTTTCGCCGCTGCCAGCAAATGCAGATCGTGATTACCCAGTACGCAGACCATCGATTCGCGCATGCGGTACAGAAAACGCAGGGTTTCCAGCGATTGCGGGCCACGGTTGACCAGATCGCCGACCAGCCACAGGCGATCGAGCTTGGCGTCAAACGCCACTTGCTTGAGCAGGCATTTGAGCGGTTCGAGGCAGCCTTGCAGGTCGCCGACGGCATACGTTGCCATCAGTGCAGAGCTCCGGGTACGGCGAGACGGAACGGCTTGATGATGGCGTCGAAATGTTTGCCGTCGGTGGCGACCATTTCGTAAGAGCCCTGCATGGTGCCGACCTTGGTGGTCATCACCGTGCCGCTGCTGTAGGTATGGCTCTGGCCTGCGTCGATCAGCGGTTGCTGGCCGACGACACCGGCGCCGCGCACTTCTTCGACATGCCCGTCGCCATCGGTGATCACCCAATGTCGCGACATCAGGCGCGCAGGCTGCTCGCCATTGTTCTGCACGGTGATGGTGTAGGCGAAGGCGAAGCGGTCGTGCTCGGGTTGCGATTGGTCTGCCAGATAGCGGGTAACGACACTGACATCGACCTGGTAACGGGAATCGGACATGCAAAAGGCCTTAAACGAAGCGGAACGCGGGGCGTAGCTGATGGGGAATCAGTCTAGGCAAGTATCGGGCAGTAAACCAGAGTGGCGTCCTGCCCGATAGCGTTCATCGCTTGTCAGTCGGCGGCGGGGGAGGCCGGGACTTGTATGGCGAGCTGGTCGGCCAGGCGTACGAACGCGGCCAGGTCCAGTTGCTCCGGACGCAGGCTGCCATCGACACCGGCGGCTTCGATCTCGGCATTGCTGAGCAATTGCTTGAGCGTGTTGCGCAGGGTCTTGCGGCGCTGGTTGAAGGCTTCGCGGACGACGCGCTCCAGCAGCTTGTGATCCTTGGCCGGGTGCGGCAGCACTGCGTGCGGGACCAGGCGGACGATGGCCGAGTCGACTTTCGGCGGCGGGTTGAACGCGCCCGGACCGACGTTGAACAGGTGCTCTACGCGGCAGTGGTACTGAACCATGATCGACAGGCGACCCCAGTCACCGCCGCCAGGGCCTGCGGCCAGACGCTCGACCACTTCCTTCTGCAACATGAAATGCATGTCGCGAATGATGCCGGCGTTATTCAACAGGTGAAAAATCAGCGGCGTCGAGATGTTGTACGGCAGGTTACCGACCACTCGCAGGCTGTTCGGCGCGGCATTGAGCGAGTTGAAGTCAAACTTCAGCGCGTCGCCCTGGTGCAGGTTGAAATTGCTCTTGCCGGCAAACTGCTGGTTGAGGATCGGGATCAGATCCTTGTCCAGTTCCACCACATCGAGTTGCGCGCCCGAGGACAACAGGCCGGCGGTCAGCGCGCCCTGGCCCGGGCCGATTTCCAGCAGGCGGTCTTCGGCTTTGGCATGGATGGAGCGCAGGATGCGGTCGATGACGCCAGCATCGTGCAGGAAGTTCTGGCCAAAGCGTTTGCGCGCCTTGTGTTGATATAGCTCGGTCATAAACGGGTCTCGGCCATCTGGTAGGCGGTTTCCAGGGCGACTTGCAGGCTGCCGGTGTCGATCTTGCCGCTGCCGGCCAGATCCAGGGCGGTGCCGTGGTCGACCGAGGTGCGGATGATCGGCAGGCCCAGTGTCACGTTGACGGCAGCGCCGAAGCCTTTGTACTTGAGCACAGGCAAACCCTGGTCGTGGTACATCGCCAGCACTGCGTCGCAGTGCTCCAGATATTTGGGGGTAAACAGAGTGTCGGCAGGCAGCGGGCCACGAAGGTCCATGCCCTCGCCGCGCAGGCGCTCTAATGTGGGTTCGATGATGTCGATTTCTTCATGGCCCAGGTGGCCGCCTTCACCGGCGTGCGGGTTAAGCCCGCAAACCAGAATGCGTGGCCGGGCGATGCCGAATTTTTTTTGCAGGTCGCTGTGCAGGATCCGCGTGACCCGCTCCAGTCGCTGCGGCGTGATCGCATCGGCGATCTCGCGCAGGGGCAAGTGAGTGGTGACGAGTGCCACACGCAAGCCGCGTGTCGCCAGCATCATCACGACCTGGGCGGTATGGGTCAGGTCTGCGAGAAATTCAGTGTGTCCGGAGAATGCGATGCCCGACTCGTTGATCACGCCTTTGTGCACCGGCGCAGTGATCATCCCGGCGAAGTCGCCGTTGAGGCAGCCGTTGCCGGCACGGGTCAGGGTTTCAAGGACGAAAGCAGCGTTAGCCTTGTCCAGTTGCCCGGCGACCACGGGTGCGCTGAGCGGTGTATCCCAGACATACAGGCTATTGGCGGGCGCCGGGGCGTCCGGCCAGTGATTCGGGCCGACATCCAGCAAGTTGACGACCAGCCCCAGCTGCGCGGCCCGCTCATTGAGCAGGTCGCGGCTGGTGATGGCAATCAGGGGATGTGGCTGGGCTTGCGAGGCGAGCAGCAGGCACAGGTCGGGACCGATGCCGGCTGGTTCGCCGGGTGTCAGCGCGAAACGCTTGGGTTTCACTGCGCTGCCTGGTCTGCACCAGGGAGTTTGATCTCTACGTACGCTTCGTCACGGATCTGACGCAGCCAGGTTTGCAGCTCTTCGTCGTATTTGCGGTTACGCAGTACGGTCATGGCTTGCTGCTCGCGAGCCTGTTCGGTGCTGTCGGTGGCACGACGGCCAAGGACTTCGAGAACGTGCCAGCCGTATTGGGTCTGGAATGGCTTGGACAGCTGACCTTGTGGAGTCTTGGCCATCACTTCGCGGAATTCCGGCACCAGTGCGTTCGGATCGATCCAGTTCAGATCGCCGCCGTTGAGGGCCGAACCCGGGTCTTCGGAGTAGCTCTTCGCCAATTCGGCGAAATCTTCACCTGCCAGGATGCGGTCATACAGGGATTGAACCAGCGCCTTGGTCTTGGCTTCGTCGCGGATCGGGCTTGGCTTGACCAGAATGTGGCGCACATGCACTTCGTCGCGCATCTGCGCTTCGCCGCCACGCTTGGCCAGCAGCTTCAGGATGATGAAACCACCCGGAGTGCGTGCAGGCTGCGTGATGTCGCCGACAGCCATGCTGCTCAGCTCGCGGTCGAACGGCGGTGGCAGTTGCGCGGCTTTACGCCAGCCCATGTCGCCGCCTTCCAAAGCGTTGTCGCTACCGGATTTGGCAACGGCCAGTTGACCGAAGTCAGCGCCTTGCTTGAGTTGCTGGTAAACGTCCATGGCCTGACGGGCAGCGCTCTGAATGGCTTCAGAGTTGGCGCTTTCCGGTGTCGGGATCAGGATGTTGGCCAGGTGCAGTTCTTCGGACAGTTGCATCTTGCCCAGGTCGGAAGCGAGGAAGTTTTTCACTTCCTGCTCGGACACCTGAATGCGCTCTGCCACACGACGCTGACGAACACGGCTGATGACCATTTCACGCTTGATCTGGTCACGAGCGTCGTCATAAGACAGACCATCGTGAGCCAGGGCCGCGCGGAATTGATCCACGGTCATGTTGTTGCGCTGGGCAATCGTACCGACAGCCTGGTTCAGTTCTTCATCGGTGATGCGGATGCCGGAGCGTTCGCCGATCTGCAATTGCAGGTTTTCGACGATCAGGCGCTCAAGCACCTGCTGATCCAGTACGCCTGGAGGTGGCGAGCCACCCCCACGCTTGGCGATGGTCTGTTGAACTTCGTGAACACGCTGGTCCAGTTGGCTCTGCATGACCACGTCGTTGTCGACGATCGCTACCACTTTATCGATGGACTGTACGGCGGCGTTGGCCGCCGTACCCAGGAACAACGCGCCCAGCATCAGCGGGCGCAGACAATCAGAAAGCTTGGTCTTCACGTTGACGATAACCTTGGATGCCTTTGTCGAGGAAGCTCTCTACCTTGGCGCCGGTGAGGCCGCCGAGTCCCTTCAGAACAATTTGGAGGAAGACGCCGTGGTCGCCTTTTTCGTTTTCCGGGGCGTTCTGACTGAATTCGTCATAGCTGACCCAGTAACGGTTGATCAGGCGCAGTTTCCAGCAGCAGTTGTCATATTCGAAACCACCGAAGGCTTCCAGCGTACGGTTGCGGTTGTAGTCGTACTGCCAGCGGCTGATCGCGCTCCACTGCGGAACGATCGGCCAGATGACCGAGAAATCATGCTGCTGGATCTTGTAGTAGTCCTTCACGTAGCCAGGTTGCCCCGGAGTGCCGTAGTCACCACCACCCACCGACCATTTACCGGTGTTCTGGTCATAACGAACCTGGTCGTTGCGATAGCGATAGCCGAGGTTGACCACCTTGTTCGGGTTGTCTTCCGGCTGGTAGTGGAACATCGCGCTGCCGGAACGTGGGCTGCGGCTGTCCGGATCCCAGTTGTAGTCGGCCGTGGTCCGCCAATCGCGGTTCCAGCGATATTCGTATTCCAGTGCGTAAGGCGAGACATTGGCCTGAGCATCGTCGCGGGTTTTCGCATCGATACCCGGCAGCTGTACTTCACGATCCTTGAAGTACAACGCCTGGCCGACGCTGATGCGTTGACGTTCGAAACCGTCGTCTTCGATCCAGCGGCTGGTTACGCCCAGCGACAGTTTGTTCTCGTCACCGACACGGTCGGAGCCGGAGAAGCGGTTGTCGCGGAACAGCGAGGCGTAGTTGAAGGTGTATTCGCTGGTGTCGAATACTGGAATGTCTTCTTGATCAACCTCGGGTACATAGAGGTAGAACAGGCGCGGTTCCAGGGTTTGACGGTAGTTCTTGCCAAAGAACGAGGTGTTGCGGTCGAAGTACAGGCCGCTGTCGATACTGGCAATCGGTACGCCACGGTTCTGGTTGCTGTCGAACCGGCCGTAGAGTTTCTGTTGTTCGGCAGGCATTGCCGCAATCTGCGACTTGCCGGTGCCGTCCAGATCAAGCTGGTACTGCGTGTACTGGTACTTGAGCGATGGCTTGAGGAAGCCATAAGTCCAGTTCATCGGCAGGCTGACGCCCGGCTTCAGGTTCAGACGATCGCCGTTGGCGCGTGCCAACCCGGTAACGTTGTTGTCGAGGCGCGGCTCGACAGTGCCGTCTTCGTTAGTGAAGTTGCCGTTTTCCAGGTCGCGGTCAAAGCGGACCAGTTCGGTCTCGTAATCGAAATTCAGACCTTCTGGATGATACGGCAGCTGACCAGTGAAGGTGATCTGCGGCAGGCGGTCATACGGCGTGATGTTCGATACGGTGGCCAACTGATACGCCTGAGCGTTCAGACGGGCGGTGTAGCTGTCGCCGCGATAGGTGACCGAACCCTGCTGGTTCACGTAGTCGGCGTTCTTCACACCGATCTGATCGGTTTGCAGATCCTGGAAGTAGTACGGATCGCTGATCTTGGTGTAGTCAACCTGGGTGAGCACGCGGGAGTCGAGACCGCCCTTGTGCTGCCAGTTGTACATGTAGCGATTCTTTTCGTAGTCGGTCTGCTTGCTGCGATCGGTATCTTCGTCGTTCAGATACGCCGCGCCGAACTGACCTTCGGTGGACTTGGTCAGGTAACGGAACTCGCCTTCCACCAACATGCCGCGCTTGCTCATGTAACGCGGGTACAACGTGGCATCGTAGTTCGGCGCCAGGTTGAAGTAGTACGGAGTCACCAGCATGAAGCCGGTATCGCTGCCGGTACCGATGGTCGGCGGCAGGAAGCCCGACTGGCGACGGTCGTCGATCGGGAAGTAGATGTACGGCGTGTACAGGATCGGGATGTCTTTGACGCGCAGCGTCACGTTGGTCGCGGTACCGAAACCGGTCGCCGGGTTCAAGGTGATGTTGTTGCCCTTGAGCTGCCACGCGTTGCTGTTCGGTTCGCACGTGGTGTACGTGCCGTCCTTCAAGCGGATGATCGCGTTTTCGGCACGCTTGGCGTACAGCGCATTACCGCGGATGCGCGATTTGTGCATCACGTATTCGGCGTTGTCGACCTTGGCTTCACCGGTGTCGAGCTGCACATCGGCGTGGTCGCCGACGATCAGCGCGCCGTTGTCACGGATGCGCACGTCGCCATTGAGTTCGGCGCGGCTCTCGGCCTGGTACAGGCTCGCCTCGTCGGACTCGACCTGCATGCTGCCCTGACGCAAGACAACATCACCGGCCAGCGTACCGACTTGATCATCGGTGTTATAGCGCGAGGCTTTTGCGCCGATAAAGGTCGGAGCGTCGCTTTTGTTCGTCTTGTCATTCATGCCAGGACGAGTCGGCTCGATGTAGGCACCCGAGCAATAAGGACCGGTCTCGGCCAGTTGGGCGGCGGTGAGTTTCTCGCGCGGAACCCAGTCGAGGTGACTGAAGTCTTCGCTACGGGATTTCAGGCCACGGCCCTTGGCTTCGGTGACCAGTGCCGTTTTAGGGCCTGTGTCGGCAACCGAACCGTTCTCGCTCGCCGCTTCGCCGGTGGCACTGACGGCACTGCCGTCATGCACTGGACGTGGCGGCAAAGCTGCAGCGGTTGATTTGGGCGCACAGGCCCAACCACCCGAAGCCGAGACGGAGCAGTCATACTGCTCGGCGGCGACAACGAATTGACTGGCCAGAGGTTGCATAGCCAGCAGACTGCCGGTTACCAACAACGGAAATTTTTTACGAAACGCGGGGGATTTCAATGCCATCTTATTAGTCCGGGCTTCCTGCGTGCCATCTGCCCGCGGTGTGGGCCGCACGCCTCTCGATGGTCTGAAAAAGATGCTGGATAATAAAGCATGACCCGCTTGACGGCTAGCGCCGTCGGAGACCCTTGCAATGCCTGATCAAGATGTACGCTTGCAACACCTGAAAGTTTGGCTCGATGAGCAGTTGGCAATCCTTTTTGCAGATCAGGGTTGGGGCGCCGTGCCCCCGGCCACGTTGACTGCGGCCAGTAGCGACGCGAGTTTCCGCCGTTACTTCCGCTGGGAAGGTGCCGGTCGCAGCTTCGTCGTGATGGACGCGCCGCCACCGCAGGAAAACTGCAAACCGTTCGTGGATATCGCTTTTTTGCTGGCGAAATCCGGAATAAACGTGCCGAAAATTTATGCCGAAGACCTCGATCGTGGATTTCTTTTGCTCAATGACCTGGGCAACAAGACCTATCTCGACGTGATCGATGGCGAAAACGCCGAGAAATTGTTCAGCGATGCCCTGCAAGCGCTGCTGGCTTTTCAGCAGTTGCCGATGGTTGCACCGTTGCCGAGTTACGACGTGGCGTTGCTGCGCCGTGAGCTGGAACTGTTCCCGGAGTGGTACGTGAAGCGTGAACTCGGTATCGAGTTCGATGCGACCCAGCAGCAACAATGGCAGCGCATCAGCGATCTGTTGATCGACAGCGCCCTGGCGCAGCCCAAAGTGCTGGTTCACCGCGACTACATGCCGCGCAACCTGATGATCAGCGAACCGAACCCTGGCGTGCTGGATTTTCAGGACGCGGTCTATGGCCCGGTGACGTACGACGTGACCTGCCTGTTCAAGGACGCTTTCCTGAGCTGGCCTGAAGAGCGCGTGCGCGGCTGGCTGGAAAGCTACTGGCAACAGGCTTCGGCGCTGAATATTGCAGTCCAGCCGGACTTCGAAGATTTCCTGCGCGCCAGCGACCTGATGGGCGTCCAGCGCCATCTGAAAGTCATCGGCATCTTCGCCCGCATCTGCCATCGCGACGGCAAGCCGCGTTATCTGGCCGACGTGCCGCGCTTCTTCTCTTATATAGAAGCAGTGATCGCCCGTCGCCCGGAACTGGCGGAGCTGCAAGCGCTGTTCACCAGCCTGCGAGGCGGAGCGACGGCATGAAGGCAATGATTCTGGCGGCAGGCAAAGGCGAGCGCATGCGCCCGCTGACCCTGACCACACCGAAACCGCTGGTGCGTGCCGGCGGTGTTCCCCTGATCGAATATCACCTGCGCGCGCTGGCAGCGGCAGGTTTCAGCGACATCGTCATCAACCATGCCTGGCTCGGTCAGCAGATCGAGGATTACCTCGGTGACGGTGCGCAGTTTGGCGTGAGCATCGAGTACTCGCCGGAAGGCGAGCCGCTGGAAACCGGCGGCGGGATCTTCCGCGCGCTGCCATTGCTCGGCGACGACGCGTTCCTGGTGGTCAATGGCGATATCTGGACCGATTACGACTTCAGCGTGCTGCATCAGCCGATCAACGGGCTGGCGCATCTGGTCCTGGCCGACAATCCGCCGCATCACCCGGCGGGCGATTTCGTGCTCGTCGACGGCAAAGTGCGCGATGGCCAGGCGGATCTGCCGACCCTGACCTACAGCGGCATCGCCGTGCTGCATCCGCAATTGTTCGACGGCTGCGCGGACGGCGCCTTCAAACTGGCGCCGCTGTTGCGCACAGCCATGGCCGCCGGACAGATCACTGGCGAGCGTCTGAAAGGTCATTGGGTGGATGTCGGTACGCATGAGCGTCTGGCGGAAGCTGAACACCTGATAGAAGCGAGTCGCTGATATGTTGTGGCCAGGGACTCTGATTGGAGCCGGAGCAGGTTTTGCTATCGCGAGCATTCCGGGGGCCATGCTTGGTGCATTGCTGGGGCAGGCGCTGGATCGGCGCCTGCACCTGCAGAGCTGGGGGCATTTGCGTGAAAAGCTTGGCGGTCGACCAATGCTGCGCAACGACGAATTGCTTTTTGTGTTGCTCGGGCGGCTGGCCAAGAGTGACGGGCGGGTTACTGACGGCCATATCCATCAGGCGCGCAACGAGATGCGCGCGCTGGAGATGGGAGAGCCTGCGCAGCGGCGGGCCATCGCCGCGTTCAATCGCGGCAAGTCCGGCAGCGATAGTCTGCGCGGTTACCTGCGCCGTCTGAGTACGCAGCCGCATGCCGCCGAGGGGGTGTTGCGTGCGTGTTGGCGAATGGTCTGGGCTGACGGTCGCGCAGGCGTCAGTGAGCGTGAATTACTCGCGCAGTGGGGCAAATGGCTGGGCTGGACGACGCATCAGGTGCAGGCGCTGGCCAGTGATTACGAACCCGGCAAACGGCCGATCGTCAGTGCGGCGGTGAGTTATCAGGAGGCGATGAAACTGCTTGGCGTGTCAGCGACCAGTGAGCCGGCGCAGATCAAACGCGCTTATCGGCGTTTGCTCAGTCGTCATCATCCGGACAAGATTGCCGGCAGCGGGGCGACGCCGGCGCAGGTGCGTGACGCGACCGAACGTACTCGGGAGCTGCACAACGCCTACACGTTGATTCGTGAACGGCGGGATTTTCGTTAGTTGTTGGAAGATCAAAAGATCGCGGCCTGCGGCAGCTCCTACATTGGTTTCCTGTAGGAGCTGCCGAAGGCTGCGATCTTTTTGCTTTTATCAATCGGTGTTCTGCGGACTCAGCCAGCCGCGCACCCGGCGGAACAACTGTTCCTGTTCGGCCTTGTTATCCGGCAACGCCTTCAACGCCACCTGGCTGAACGCTGACGTCTTCAAGCGTTTGCTCGCCTGCATACGTTCCAGCGCCGCGTTGCGATCCAGCGTTTTGTCCATGTAGAAAATGTCTGCGGTCGGCAACTTCAGTGTCGGTGTCAGCTCCGCCAGTTGCGGCTTGGCCTTGGCCGGCATCTGCGCGTCGACCATGACGAACTTCTCCACCTGCGCGGTTTGCTTCTCGCTCAGATAACGCGCCGCCCAATAGGCGCCCGTGCCATGGCCGAGCACGACAATGCGTCGCGCACTCTGCTGTTCGGCATAGCCAATCGCGGCATCGATGCGTGCGAAGATGCGTTCGGCGTCGGCCTTGGCTTGTTCTTCGGTGGTTTCGGCAACGACCTGATCGGCGACTTCCGCTTCCCCACCCGCTGCCTGTTCGATCGGTTGTGCGGTGGTCGAATCCTTGCTGCCGGTTTCTGCTGCTTTCGGTGCGGCGGCGGGCTCGATTACACGCGGTGCGATGGCATCGCTTTGCAGATCGGGCAGGGTGATACTCAGGCTGCTCCACTCGACATCCGGCAGTTTGCGCCGCAACGGACCGATTGCCTGCGGCCAGTCAGCCGTCTCGCCGGCGCCGGGGATGATAATCACCGCTCCTTTGGGTTCGGCGGTGTTGGCCGGTTTCCACAGGGCCAGAAAGGTGTCGCTGCCAGCCTGCAATTGCTGTTGTTCCTGCGCCGGCACCTTACGTTCCAGTGCGGCGGCCTCTTCCTGACTACGCTCAAGCAGTGGCTGGCGTTCGGCCGGTTTTTCTTCGGCAGGTTTTTCTGCCGTGGCGGCGGGCGCCGGGTCGGCGGCTTCAACGGAAAACGCACAAGGCAGGATCAGCGACAGGCACAATGCTGGCATTGCCAGGCGATAAACAGAGGGCATCGGTTATTCCAGGCCAGAAAGTATCCCGGCAGCCTAATGGGTTGGTCAGAATTTGTCAGTGTATGAGACTTCAATGAAGCGATTTTGCTGCCTGTGGGTTATCGGCTGTTTGTGGTTTCCCTTGATGGGCTGGGCGGCGCCTGCGCCACCGGCACACCTCGCGCAATTGTCATCGGGTCAGCAGCAATGGCTGGCGCAGCATGCTGAATTGCGCGTCGGCCTGGTGCTGCAAGCGCCCTATGCGCAATATGACCGACGCTCGCAACGCCTGTCCGGGGCCAACGTTGAGGTGATGAAGTTATTGGCCAAAGCGCTCAATGTCGAACTGAGCTGGCGCAATTTTCAAGACCTCGCGCAACTGGAAGCGGCCCTGAGCGCGGGTGAAATCGATATCGCCCCCGGCCTGACACAGACACCGAGCGCGTTGCGCCTGTGGCAGTTTTCCGATCCGTACATGCGCGTGCCGCAGTTGATCGTCAGCGATCAAAAGGCCAGCGGCGCCATCGATCTGGAAAAGCTCGACAGCCAGACCCGTGTTGCCGTGCGCATGCCGAGTACGACGGCAGACTATCTGCGCGGCAACTATCCACATCTGAACTTGCAAGGCGTGCCGCTGGACCGTCAGGCGTTGCAGTTGCTGTTGAGTCAGCAGGCGTCTTATGCGGTGATCGATGAAGCGCAGCTCGGGCGTTTATCGGTAGAGCCCGAGTTCGCCGAATTGCTGGTGGTCGGCGATATCGGTTTGCCGCAATTGCTGCGCATCGCAACGCGCCGCGACTGGCCCGAGCTTGCCGGCATCGTGCAGAGCGCCTTGCGCGCGATTCCGGGGAAAGACCTGGAGCGCCTGCACAATCAATGGCTGCAACCGAAATATCCGCGACTGTCCGAGTCGCCGGGGTTTTGGCAGAACCTCAGTCTGTTGTTCGCGGTGATGCTGCTCAGTTGCGTGGCGATCGTGTTCTGGCAGCGGCGTCAGCAGCACAGTCTCGAACAGCGTCTGCTCGCCGCCCGCGAAGACATCGCCCTGCGCGCGGCAAGTGAGGAAGCCCTGCGGCTGACGCAGTTTTCCATCGATCAAAGTACCGTCGGCATTCTCTGGGTCAATTGGGACAGCCACGTGCGTTACGCCAATCGCGCGGCAGAAATCATGCTCGGTTATCCCTCGGGCGGGCTGATCGAGCGACCTTTGATCGACTTCGAGCCGGGCCTGCACATGGATCGCTGGCTCAATCTGTGGAAGCGCGCGCGGGCCAGCGAAGAAGGGCCGCTGAGTTTCGAAACCAATTGCGTGCGCGCCGATGGCAGTGTCTTGCCGGCGGATGTGTCGCTGAGTTTTCTGCGCTTTCGCGACAGCGAGTATCTGGTGGTTTATCTCAACGACGTCACTGAGCGTCGCCGTGCATTGGCCGCGTTGCAGGAAAGTGAGGCGCGCCTGCAAGGCATCGCCGCCAACGTGCCGGGGCTGGTGTTTCGTCTGGAGCGGGCGCCGGTGACCGGGCAGATCGACTTTGCCTATATCAGCGAGGGCAGTGAAAGCCTGGTCGGCTACGCGCCGGCCGTGATTGCCCACCGTGACATGGGCCTGCGCAGTCTGGTGCACCCGGACGACAAGGCCAGTTATCACCGCACCCAGGATCAGGCGCTGGACACCGACAGCGACTGGTCGTGGCAGGGCCGGATCGTCACGCGTCAGGGTGAACAACGCTGGGCCGAGATCAAGGCGATCACCCGCCAGCTGGAGGATGGCGCTTACGTGTGGGATGGCATCGTCTGGGACATCACCGAGAGCAAGCGCATCGAGCTGGAACTGGCCGATTCTCGCGAACAACTGCGCGAACTGTCGGCGCACCTTGAGAGCGTGCGCGAAGAGGAAAAGGCGCGGATCGCCCGCGAAGTGCACGATGAACTGGGGCAGATGCTCACCGTGCTGAAACTGGAGACGTCGATGTGCGAATTGGCCTATGCGCAACTCGACCCAGGCCTGAATGAGCGGCTGAACAGCATGAAGCGCCTGATCGCCCAGTTGTTTCAGTTGGTGCGGGATGTGGCGACGGCGTTGCGTCCGCCGATTCTCGATGCCGGGATTGCTTCGGCGATCGAGTGGCAGGCGCGACGGTTCGAGTCGCGTACGCAGATTCCGTGTCTGGTGCAGGTGCCGGACAACCTGCCGCCGCTCAGCGATGCCAAGGCGATCGGGCTGTTCCGGATATTGCAGGAAGCGCTGACCAACGTGATGCGTCATGCTCAGGCGCATACTGTTGAGCTGACACTGGAGCTTGCGGGCGACGAATTGTGCCTGACGGTTGCCGATGATGGCGTAGGATTTGTCGCCGCGACGGGGCGGCCGACTTCGTTCGGGCTGGTCGGCATGCGTGAGCGGGTGTTGATCATGGGCGGGCGGTTGGTGCTGGAGAGTGAGCCGGGGGAGGGCACTAGTCTGGTGGTGCGCGTGCCGGTGAGTGAGGCCTGAAAGTCTGTGGTGTTTGAGCTGACGCTATCGCGAGCAGGCTCACTCCTACAGGGATTAGTGTTTGCTTGAAGTCTGGAGAAAAAATTTGATCCGTGTACTGGTAGCCGAAGACCACACCATCGTCCGTGAGGGCATCAAGCAATTGATCGGTCTGGCCAAGGATCTGCAGGTGGTGGGCGAGGCGAGCAACGGCGAGCAACTGCTGGAGACGCTTCGCCATGTTCCGTGCGAAGTGGTGCTGCTCGATATCTCCATGCCCGGCGTCAACGGCCTCGAAGCGATCCCGCGTATTCGCGCACTGAACAATCCGCCGGCGATTCTGGTGCTGTCGATGCACGATGAAGCGCAGATGGCCGCCCGCGCGCTGAAGGTCGGTGCGGCCGGGTATGCGACCAAGGACAGCGATCCGGCGCTGTTGCTCACGGCGATCCGCAAGGTCGCGGCGGGTGGGCGTTATATCGACCCGGATCTGGCCGATCGCATGGTCTTCGAAGTCGGCCTGACCGATGCCAGGCCATTGCACTCACTGCTTTCCGAGCGCGAATTCTCGGTGTTCGAGCGCCTGGCCCAAGGCGCCAACGTCAACGACATCGCCCAGCAACTGGCGCTGAGCAGCAAAACCATCAGTACCCACAAGGCGCGGCTGATGCAGAAGCTCAACATCACCTCCCTCGCTGAACTCGTCAAATACGCGATGGAACACAAACTCCTCTAAACCCGTCCCCTGTAGGAGCTGCCGCAGGCTGCGATCTTTTGATCTTGCTGTTTATAAAGTCAAAAGATCGCAGCCTTCGGCAGCTCCTACAGTAGAGCGCGTGGGCATATCTGTTAGCGACACACTTTTTCGCCCTCGCTTGCGGCTCGCAGCTTGTCACTCGCCATTGCCGTATCCGTTAGCGCCATCCTTGTAGGGCAATCCCTACCCCCAACCTTCCATCCGGCTGAGGCGATTCTCTCCTGCGCCCCGATTTGCGTGCCTGTCAGCAACCACTAGGCTTAATCCACAAGCAGTCATCAACAACAAAGGTGTGGGTATGAGCCAGGTCGATTCAAACGCAGGGGCCAGTGATGTGCTGGTCAGCTTTCGTGGAGTGCAGAAGAGCTACGACGGCGAGAACCTGATCGTCAAAGACCTTAACCTGGACATTCGCAAAGGCGAATTTCTCACCCTGCTCGGGCCGTCCGGTTCCGGCAAAACCACCAGCCTGATGATGCTCGCCGGTTTCGAAACGCCGACTGCCGGTGAAATCCTGCTGGCCGGGCGTTCGATCAACAACGTGCCGCCGCACAAGCGTGACATCGGCATGGTGTTCCAGAATTACGCGCTGTTCCCGCACATGACCGTGGCTGAAAACCTCGCCTTCCCGCTGACCGTGCGCGGTCTGAACAAAAGCGACGTCAGCGACCGCGTGAAGAAAGTCCTCAGCATGGTTCAGCTCGACGCGTTCGCCTCGCGCTATCCGGCGCAGTTGTCCGGTGGCCAGCAGCAACGGGTGGCACTGGCCCGCGCGCTGGTGTTCGAGCCGCAACTGGTGCTGATGGATGAACCCCTCGGCGCCCTCGACAAACAACTGCGTGAACACATGCAGATGGAAATCAAACACCTGCACCAGCGCCTCGGCGTGACCGTGGTCTACGTGACACACGACCAAGGTGAAGCGCTGACCATGTCCGACCGCGTCGCGGTTTTCCATCAAGGCGAAATTCAGCAGATCGCCCCGCCGCGCACACTTTACGAAGAACCGAAAAACACCTTCGTCGCCAACTTCATCGGCGAGAACAACCGCCTCAACGGTCGCTTGCTCAGCCAGACCGGCGAGCGTTGCGTGGTCGAATTGGGTCGTGGCGAAAAGGTCGAGGCACTGGCGGTCAACGTCGGCCAGACCGGCGAGCCGGTGACCCTGTCGATTCGTCCGGAGCGCGTCAGTCTCAACGGTTCCAGCGATCAATGCGTTAACCGCTTCTCAGGGAGGGTGGCGGAATTCATCTATCTGGGCGACCACGTCCGGGTGCGCCTGGAAGTCTGCGGCAAGACCGACTTCTTCGTGAAACAACCGATTGCCGAGCTCGATCCCGCGCTCGCTGTCGGTGACGTGGTACCGCTTGGCTGGCAGGTCGAGCACGTTCGCGCGCTTGATCCACTTTTAGAGGCGCATTAATCGCCCCGGCAATACCAACACCAACCCTGCACGTGGAGAGAACAATAAATGTTGAGATCCCTGAAGTTCACCGCCCTGACCCTGGGCCTGATGGGTGCGGCAAGCGCGATGGCCGCAGGCCCCGATTTGACCGTGGTGTCGTTTGGCGGGGCGAACAAGGCGGCGCAAGTCAAAGCCTTCTATGCACCGTGGGAAGCGGCGGGCAACGGCAAGATCGTCGCCGGCGAATACAACGGCGAAATGGCCAAGGTCAAAGCCATGGTCGACACCAAGAGCGTGTCGTGGGATCTGGTCGAAGTTGAATCGCCAGAGCTGTCCCGTGGTTGCGACGAAGACATGTTCGAGCAACTCGACCCGGCGCTGTTCGGCAAATCCGAAGACTACGTCAAAGGCGCGATTCAGCCGTGCGGCGTGGGCTTCTTCGTTTGGTCGACCGTGCTGGCCTACAACGCCGACAAGCTGAAAACCGCGCCAACCAGTTGGGCTGATTTCTGGGACACCAAGAAATTCCCGGGCAAGCGTGGCCTGCGCAAAGGCGCCAAGTACACCCTTGAGTTCGCTTTGATGGCGGATGGCGTGGCGCCGAAAGACGTCTACAAAGTGCTGGCCGGCAAGGACGGTCAGGATCGCGCGTTCAAGAAACTCGATGAGCTGAAACCGAGCATCCAGTGGTGGGAAGCTGGCGCGCAGCCGCCGCAATACCTCGCTTCCGGTGACGTGGTGATGAGCTCGGCTTATAACGGCCGCATCGCTGCCGTGCAAAAAGAATCCAACCTGAAAGTGGTGTGGAACGGCGGCATCTACGACTTCGATGCCTGGGCGATTCCGAAAGGTCTCGACGCCAAGCGTGCCGAAGCGGCGAAGAAATTCATCGCCTACTCGGTACAGCCGCAGCAGCAGAAGACCTACTCGGAAAACATCGCCTACGGCCCGGCCAATACCCAGGCTGTGCCGCTGCTGGCCAAGGATGTCCTGAAAGACATGCCGACCACCCCGGAAAACATCGCCAACCAGGTGCAGATCGACGTCAGCTTCTGGGCTGACAACGGCGAGCAACTGGAGCAGCGCTTCAACTCCTGGGCCGCGAAATAACCCGAGCATACGGGCCGACGGCTTTCCGGATGATCATTCCCACGCTCTGCGTGGGAATGCCGCCCGGGACGCTCCGCGTCCCCGTGTGACGCAGAGCGTCACTGGATTCATTCCCACGCAGAGCGTGGGAACGATCAGTAGCAAAAGTTCGAGGTGGTATTCGCCACCTCTGTAACGATCAAAGATTTGCGGAGTACGTCATGGCCATCGCCGTTCCCCTGAACGAGGGCAACAGCCCCACCTTGAAGCAGAAGCTCAAACGCGCCGAGCGGGTCAACCGCTGGAAAGCTCAAGCGCTGATCGCGCCGTTGGTGCTGTTTCTGCTGCTGGTGTTTCTGGTGCCGATCGTGGCGCTGCTCTACAAAAGCGTCGGCAACCCCGAAGTGGTCGGCGGCATGCCGCGCACCGTGGCGGCCATCGCCAGTTGGGACGGTCGCGGCCTGCCCGCTGAACCGGTCTACAAAGCCGCCGGCGAAGACCTCGCTGAAGCGCGTAAAAACCAGACGCTGGGCGATCTGTCCAAGCGCTTGAACATGGAGTTGGCCGGCTATCGCAGCCTGCTGACCAAAACCGCCCGGGCGCTGCCCTTCGCCAGCGAACCGGCCTCTTATAAAGAAGCCCTGGAAGGTCTCGACGAACGTTGGGGCGACCCGGCCTACTGGCAAGCGGTCAAACGCAACACCAGCAGCATCACCCCGTATTACCTGCTGGCAGCGGTCGATCACCGTATCGACGACCTCGGCGAAGTCGCCTCGGCCACTCCGGATCAGGCGATCTACCTCGACATCTTCGCCCGCACGTTCTGGATGGGCCTGATCATCACCGTGATCTGCCTGCTACTCGCTTATCCACTGGCGTACCTGCTGGCGAACCTGCCCTCGCGCCAGAGCAATCTGCTGATGATTCTGGTGCTGTTGCCGTTCTGGACCTCGATTCTGGTGCGCGTCGCCGCGTGGATCGTGCTCCTGCAATCGGGCGGTCTGATCAACAGTGGCCTGATGGCCATGGGCATCATCGATAAACCGCTGGAACTGGTGTTCAACCGCACCGGTGTGTACATCTCGATGGTGCACATCCTGCTGCCGTTCATGATCCTGCCGATCTACAGCGTGATGAAAGGCATCTCGCCAACCTACATGCGCGCGGCAATTTCCCTTGGCTGCCATCCGTTCGCCAGTTTCTGGCGGGTGTACTTCCCGCAGACCTATGCCGGCGTCGGCGCCGGGTGCCTGTTGGTGTTCATTCTCGCCATCGGCTACTACATCACCCCGGCACTGCTCGGCAGCCCGAACGATCAAATGGTCAGCTACTTCGTTGCCTTCTACACCAACACCAGCATCAACTGGGGCATGGCCACCGCACTGGGCGGGCTGTTGCTGCTGGCGACCGTGGTGCTTTATCTGATTTACAGCTGGCTGGTCGGCGCCAGTCGCCTGCGCCTGAGCTAAGGGGAATTCGAGATGCTGAGTCCTTATATGTCACCCATCGAACGGGTGTGGTTCTACGGCTTGCGGATCCTCTGCGGCTTGATCCTGCTGTTTCTGATTCTGCCGGTGCTGGTGATTATCCCGCTGTCGTTCAACTCGGGCAGTTTCCTCGTATACCCGCTACAAGGTTTTTCGCTGCACTGGTACCAGGACTTTTTTGCCTCGGCGGAATGGATGCGTGCACTGAAGAACAGCATCATCGTTGCCCCGGCGGCGACGGTGCTGGCGATGGTCTTCGGTACGCTGGCGGCGATTGGTCTGACGCGCGGTGACTTTCCCGGTAAAGCGCTGGTGATGGCACTGGTCATTTCGCCAATGGTGGTGCCGGTGGTGATCATCGGTGTGGCGAGTTATCTGTTCTTCGCCCCGTTGGGCTTGGGCAACAGCTTCTTCTCGTTGATTGTGGTGCACGCGGTGTTGGGTGTGCCGTTTGTGATCATCACGGTGTCGGCAACGTTGCAGGGCTTTAACCACAACCTGGTGCGGGCTGCCGCGAGTCTCGGTGCTTCACCGCTGACGGCGTTCCGTCGGGTGACCTTGCCGCTGATTGCGCCGGGGGTGATTTCCGGGGCGCTGTTCGCGTTTGCGACTTCGTTTGATGAAGTGGTGGTGACGCTGTTTCTCGCAGGTCCCGAGCAGGCGACCTTGCCCCGGCAGATGTTCAGCGGGATTCGCGAAAACCTCAGTCCGACGATTGCCGCTGCTGCGACATTACTGATTGCCTTCTCCGTGATCCTGCTGCTGACCCTGGAATGGCTGCGTGGCCGCAGCGAAAAACTGCGCACCGCTCAGATTTAAGGTCCAGATCAAGAGCTTACCCCCTCACCCCAGCCCTCTCCCCCATGGGGGCGAGGGGGAAAGGGAGCAGATCTTTATGGTTTTCAAAACCTGAGTTCGACTCGATAATTCAGGTCGGCGTATTGCGAGAGTACAACTCGGTCAGTCCCCTCTCCCTCTGGGAGAGGGCTAGGGTGAGGGGCTCTTGCTCTTGCGCTCGATGAGTCATTCACCACCTGAATAGCAGACAACCCCAAATCCCCAGCTAATCTTGTGCCCAGCTCCCACATCTATAAGAGGCTGCGCACGATGAGTCTGTCCCAGTTCAAAATCGCTCACAAACTGATCACCGGCGCCGGCGCCATCGAACAACTGGCCGCCGAACTCACGCGCCTCGACATCGACAACCCGCTGATTGTCACCGACGCCGCGCTGGTCAAATCTGGCACGGTCGAGCTGGCGCTGGTGCAACTCGGTGGGCGTGACTACGAGATTTTCGACCGCGTGCTGCCCGACCCGGAAATCGCCATCGTCGAGGACTGCATGCGCGTTTACCGCGAGGGAGGGCATGACGGTTTGATCGGCCTCGGTGGCGGCAGCGCCATCGACATCGCCAAAAGTGTTGCCGCCTATGCCGGTTACCACGGCGCGCTGGAAGACCTGTTCGGCGTCGACCAGGTGCCGCGCAAAGGCCCGCCGCTGATCGCCATCCCGACCACCGCCGGCACCGGTTCCGAAGTCACCAACGTGGCAATCCTCTCGGACAAAGTCGCACAACTGAAGAAAGGCATCGTCAGCGACTTTCTATTACCGGACGTCGCGCTGGTCAGCCCGCAGATGACCCTGACCTGCCCACGCAGCGTTACCGCCGCCAGTGGTGTTGACGCGTTGGTGCACGCCATCGAATCCTATCTGTCGGTGAACGCCTCGCCGATCACCGACTCCCTGGCCATTGGCGCGATAAAACTTATCGCCAAAGCCCTGCCCAAGGCTTATGCCAATGGCGCCAACCTGCAAGCCCGCGAAGACATGGCCACCGCCAGTTTGATGGCCGGCATGGCGTTTGGTAATGCCGGGGTCGGCGCGGTGCATGCGCTGGCGTATCCGCTGGGCGGGCGTTTCAACATCGCCCATGGCGTGAGCAATGCCCTGTTGCTGCCCTATGTCATGACCTGGAACAAGATGGCCTGTGTCGAACGCATGCAGGATATTGCCGAAGCCATGGGCGTAAAGACCGCTCATCTGAGCGCAGCCGAGGCGGCGGACAAAGCCGTGCAGGCGATGACCGATTTGTGCGCAACGGTGGAAATCCCGGCCGGTTTGCGCAGTTTCGGTGTGCCGGAAGAGGCGATCCCAGCGATGGCGGTGGAAGCCGCGGGGATCGAGCGCTTGATGCGCAATAACCCGCGCAAACTCAGCGCCGTCGATATCGAGAAGATCTACCGAGCGGCGTACTGATCATCGCGGTCACGGTGCGCGCGCTCAAGCATGAGGCTACAATGCGCGCCATCGTGATTTAGCTCAGAAAAGGTGCGTCATGCAGCCCTTCGTAATTGCTCCGTCGATTCTCTCCGCCGACTTCGCCCGCCTCGGCGAGGAAGTGGACAACGTTCTCGCCGCTGGCGCCGACTTCGTTCACTTCGACGTCATGGACAACCACTACGTGCCGAACCTGACCATCGGTCCGATGGTTTGTGCGGCATTGCGCAAGTACGGCGTCACCGCGCCGATCGACGCGCACCTGATGGTCAGCCCGGTAGACCGTATCGTCGGCGATTTCATCGAAGCCGGCGCGACCTACATCACCTTCCACCCGGAAGCCACGCTGCACGTCGATCGTTCGCTGCAACTGATACGTGAAGGCGGCTGCAAATCCGGTCTGGTGTTCAACCCGGCGACCCCGCTGGACGTGCTCAAATACGTGATCGACAAAGTCGATATGGTCTTGCTGATGAGCGTCAACCCAGGCTTCGGCGGGCAGAAGTTCATTCCCGGCACCCTCGACAAACTGCGCGAAGCGCGGGCGATCATCGATGTCTCGGGCCGTGACATCCGTCTGGAAATCGACGGCGGCGTCAACGTCAACAACATCCGCGAAATCGCTGCGGCTGGCGCTGACACTTTTGTCGCCGGCTCGGCAATCTTCAATGCGCCGAACTATCAGGAAGTCATCGACAAGATGCGTTCCGAACTGGCGCTGGCTCGCCCATGAGCGGGTTTGAGCAGCTGTTCCCGGGAAAACTGCCTCGGCTGGTGATGTTCGATCTGGATGGCACGCTGATCGACTCGGTTCCGGACCTGGCAGCAGCGGTGGACAACATGCTGCTCTCCCTCGGCCGCAAGCCTGCCGGCATCGAATCGGTGCGCGAGTGGGTGGGCAACGGCGCGCCGGTATTGGTGCGCCGCGCTTTGGCCGGTAGCATCGATCATTCGGCGGTGGATGACGTCGAGGCCGAACATGCGCTGGAAGTGTTCATGGAGGCTTACGCCGCCAGCCACGAGCTGACCGTGGTCTATCCCGGCGTGCGCGACACCCTCAAGTGGCTGCAAAAGCAGGGTGTGGTCATGGCGCTGATCACCAACAAGCCGGAGCGCTTCGTCGCGCCGCTGCTGGATCAGATGAAAATCGGTCGCTATTTCAAGTGGATCATCGGTGGCGATACCTTGCCGCAGAAAAAACCTGACCCGGCGGCGCTGTTCTTCGTGATGAAAATGGCCAATATCCCTGCCTCGCAATCGTTGTTCGTCGGCGACTCGCGCAGCGACGTGCTGGCGGCGAAAGCGGCGGGGGTCAAATGCGTGGCGCTGAGTTATGGCTACAACCATGGCCGGCCAATTGCCGAGGAATCGCCGGCATTGGTGATCGACGATCTGCGCAAACTAATTCCCGGTTGCCTCGTCACGGCCGCTGAGATAACGTTGCCCGACGCTTCTCAATCCCATTCTGGAAACGCCATCGTGGTGGTCACTCGCAAACTCTGGATGAAAGTCATCAAGGCCCTGGCCCGCTGGCGTTGGCGCGCCTGACTTGTTCCTCGCCGGCCTGCCGGCACGTTTGCCTACCTGACTGATTTGCCCCTCACACCACGAGGCACCTTATGATCCGCGAAGAATTCCTGCGCTTGGCCGCTGACGGCTACAACCGCATCCCGCTGGCCTGCGAAACCCTGGCCGACTTCGACACGCCGCTGTCGATCTACCTGAAACTGGCCGACCAGCCCAACTCCTACCTGCTCGAATCGGTGCAGGGCGGCGAGAAATGGGGCCGTTATTCGATCATCGGCCTGCCATGCCGCACGGTCATGCGCGTTCACGACCATCACGTCAGCATCACCGTCGATGGCGTCGAAACCGAAAGCCACGACGTCGAAGACCCGCTGGCCTTCGTCGAAACCTTCAAGGCACGCTACAACGTGCCGACCATCGCTGGCCTGCCGCGTTTCAACGGCGGCCTGGTCGGTTACTTCGGTTACGACTGCGTGCGTTATGTCGAGAAGCGCCTGGGCAAGTGCCCGAACCCGGATCCTTTGGGTGTGCCGGATATTTTGCTGATGGTTTCCGATGCCGTCGTGGTGTTCGACAACCTCGCTGGCAAGATGCACGCGATCGTGCTGGCCGACCCTGCGCAGGCCGATGCCTTCGAACAAGGTCAGGCGCAATTGCAGGCGTTGCTGGAGAAACTGCGTCAGCCGATCACCCCGCGCCGTGGCCTGGATTTCAGCAAGCAGCAGTCGGCTGATCCGGTGTTCCGTTCGAGTTTCACTCAGGACGACTACGAAAAAGCCGTCGATACCATCAAGGAATACATCCTTGCCGGTGACTGCATGCAGGTTGTGCCGTCGCAGCGCATGTCGATCGACTTCAAGGCTGCGCCGATCGATCTGTATCGCGCACTGCGTTGCTTCAACCCGACGCCATACATGTACTTCTTCAACTTCGGCGACTTCCACGTCGTCGGCAGTTCGCCGGAAGTGCTGGTGCGGGTCGAAGACAACCTGATCACCGTGCGCCCCATTGCCGGTACACGCCCACGTGGCGCGACCGAAGAAGCCGATGTGGCGCTGGAAGAAGATCTGCTGTCGGATGAAAAGGAGATCGCCGAGCACTTGATGCTGATCGACCTGGGTCGTAACGACACCGGTCGCGTATCGGAAATCGGTTCGGTGAAACTCACCGAGAAGATGGTCATCGAGCGTTATTCCAACGTGATGCACATCGTCTCCAACGTCACCGGCCAGTTGAAGGCCGGGCTGACGGCGATGGACGCGCTGCGGGCGATTCTGCCGGCGGGCACTTTGTCCGGCGCGCCGAAGATTCGTGCGATGGAAATCATCGACGAACTTGAACCGGTCAAGCGTGGTGTGTATGGCGGCGCGGTCGGTTACTTCGCCTGGAACGGCAACATGGACACTGCGATTGCGATTCGCACGGCGGTGATCAAGAACGGTGAACTGCACGTGCAGGCCGGTGGCGGCATTGTCGCCGACTCGGTACCGGCGCTGGAATGGGAAGAAACCCTGAACAAACGCCGCGCGATGTTCCGCGCCGTTGCCCTGGCCGAACAAACCCCGGACTGATCGCAGATCCCTAGTGGGAGAGGCCATGTGTGGTAAGGGGATTTATCTGTGGTGTGGGATTCATTGTGGCGAGGGGATTTATCCCCGCTCGGCTGCGCAGCAGTCGTAAAACCATTACATGCGGTTTGCCTGATACACCGCGGTGTTTGGTTTAGGGGCTGCTTCGCACCCCAACGGGGATAAATCCCCTCGCCACAGGTTAATGTCTCTCACCCCAGAAATGATCCATAAAAAGCGGCGCCTGTGAGGGCGCCGCTTTTTTATGACCTGCAACAACCCTCCGTAGGAGCTGCCGCAGGCTGCGATCCTTTGATCTACCGCTTAAAAATCCAGCACCACCCCAACATTCAAACCCTGCTGGGTAAAGTCATCATCCTTGCGGAACGTATACCCGCCACGCAGCGCCAGATCAGCGGTGAGCTTGTGGCTGACGCCCAGACTCAACCGGTTCAAATGGCTCTGCGGCGTGTAACCCTCAAGTTTGAAGTCGTTCGCCGGCAAGGTATTGAGTGCGATGTTGACCTTTTGCACGTCATCCTCGTACTCACGCTCGTGAGCGTACTCACCATACACCTGGGTTTGCGGAGTGAAGTTGTACTTGCCCTGCAAGCCGAGGCCGAGGCGTTTCGAATCGCGGGTCTGGTCGTCAAAGGTCAGGGCCGTGGCGCGGTTGCTTTTCTCCGAGTAACCGTCGACATCGACGCTGGCGTAGTCGGCGCTGATGAACGGCGACAGGTGCCACTCGCTGCCCGGCTGGGCAATGTCATAACCGATACGCGTGCTGAACGCCCACAGGCTGCCGTCGGTATCGCCTTTTTCTGCACCTTCGCTGACGCCCAGATCAAACTTGCGCTTGAGGTTGTCGTACTCGAGTTTGCCGCCGGTCAACGCCATGTCAGCCCACCAGCGATTCTGCTGGAACTGGGCGAACGCGGTGGCCATGTAGCTGTTGAGTTTGTAGTCGGAATCGTTATGACCAGCCTCGAGGTTCTGCCGGTAGAAACCGCCCGCCACACCGACACGCCACGCCTCGTTGAGACGATAGCTGCCGCCGACGTTGAGGTTGTAACCGCTGCCATCGGCGCTGGCGCCGCTGCTTTGGCTATCGACGTCGACATGCTGACCACCCGCTGAAACGATCGCGCGCCATTGGCCAACCGCTTGCCAGTTTTCCCAATCGGCTTGCCATTGGCTGCGCAGTTCATCCTGATGCGCGCGGACGGTGGCGTGGGCCATTTCCGGCAGCAATGTCAGTTCCCATGGCGCCGCCAGCAGGGAATAGGCGTAGTCGGAGATCAGTTTCTGGCCGGCTTCGGTCGGGTGCACGCCGTCGTTGTAGATCAGCTTGCTCGGATCCGGGGTCGCACTGTTGATGCCGTAACGGGCGTTTTCCGGGCAACTGCTGCCGCTGAAGCAGGTCGCGGTCAGATTCTGATCGGTGGCCAAGCCAAAGCGCCCGGGATTGGCGAACACTTCCGACAGCAGTACCGGAATGTTCAACGGAATGATTTCGGCGTTGATGCCTTGCAGGCGTGTCACCAACTGGCTATTGAATTGCGCGGCGAGCTGGCTGCTGAACGACTGCAGCGGTGTGCCATTGATCGCCGGAGTCAGGCCGACGTCAGGCAGCAACCAGACCATCACGTATTTGGCGCCGGCGGTTTGCAGCGCTTGCACACTGTCGGCCAGGCGATCGGCGCCGGCATTGGCTTGCGGCAGGCTGAGAATGCGACCCTGGAGGAAGTCGTTACCGCCGCCGGAAATGTAATACAGCGCATTCGGGTCGGCACGGAAGCCGTTCGATGGCAGGTAACCGGCGCGGGTGCGTTCGCCTGTGGCGGATTGTGTAGTGATCGAATCGAGGATCTGATCGGTTCGATAACCGCCAACCGCCCAGTTATTGCCGTCGGGCTGACCGTTTTCGGCGCGCACTGCCGAACTCGATGAAGCTGTCTGATCCGGGGTGAAGCCCAGTCGTCCACCGAGTAATTGCGTGGAGTTCAGCGAACGTACTTCGCCGCTGCCATCCAGGTAAACCGGGCCGGTGCGGTTGGTGTAACGCTGGGTGGCACCGGCCGGGCCGCCGGTGTCCCTGAAGGTGCCGGCATCGTTGAGGCTGTCGCCAAACACCACGAAATTCGAGTAAGGATTGGGTGCGGCATTGGCCTGGGCACAGGCCAGTGCGAGGAGGCAGCCGGCCAGCGGTACAAACAACGTCTGTTTGATCATGAGCAAGTCCGTTTATTTATTGTTGTAGGTGAACGAAACGACAGTACCAAAAACTTCCGGCCTTTTGCCATCGGTCGCGAATCCTCCCCTGGATTTATCCCCCAAAGCCCCGGCCATATTGCACGCTCCGCCCAGCTAAGTTACTGTGCCGGAACGTATGAACGAGACCTTCCCCGTGTTGATCACCAGCAAACTTCTGGATCAAGTCATCAAGGCACACGCCCGCTGGCGTTGGCGCGCCTGAATCTTTTCTGCCGGCCCCGCCGGATCTGTATCGCTTTGCCTTCCTTGCCTGTTTGAAATGCCGCTGTGCCGACGCGTCTACCTGCGTCCGACATCGTGCAGCGCCCTGCGGGCAAGTCATCTGAAGGCTGTCTCCAAGTCAGAATTCAAGAGGTTCGAAACGCCATGTTGCTGATGATCGACAACTACGACTCCTTTACTTACAACGTTGTGCAATACCTCGGCGAGTTGGGTGCCGAAGTCAAAGTAGTGCGCAACGACGAATTGACCATCGCCGAAATCGAAGCACTCAAGCCTGAGCGCATCGTGGTATCGCCAGGCCCTTGCACGCCGACCGAAGCCGGCATCTCCATCGAAGCCATCAAGCACTTCGCCGGCAAACTGCCGATCCTCGGCGTCTGCCTTGGCCACCAGTCCATCGGTCAGGCCTTTGGCGGTGACGTCGTGCGTGCGCGTCAGGTAATGCACGGTAAGACTAGTCCGGTATTTCACGAGGACAAGGGTGTTTTCGCCGGTCTGAATCATCCGCTGACGGTTACCCGCTATCACTCGCTGATCGTCAAGCACGATACTTTGCCCGATTGCCTGGAACTGACCGCGTGGACTCAGCACGATGACGGTTCGGTCGACGAAATCATGGGCCTGCGTCACAAGACCCTGAACATTGAGGGCGTACAGTTCCACCCCGAGTCGATCCTGACCGAGCAGGGTCATGAACTGTTTGCCAACTTCCTCAAACAAACCGGCGGCACGCGCTAAGGACTTCCCGTGAATATCAAGACAGCCCTGAGCCGTATCGTCGATCACCTCGACCTCAGCACCGATGAAATGCGCGATGTGATGCGTGAAATCATGACCGGCCAATGCACCGACGCGCAGATCGGCGCGTTCATGATGGCCATGCGCATGAAGAGCGAGAGCATCGACGAGATCGTCGGCGCCGTGTCGGTCATGCGTGAACTGGCCGATCAGGTTGAACTGAAAACGCTCGACGGCGTGGTCGATGTGGTCGGCACCGGCGGTGACGGTGCGAACATCTTCAACGTGTCGACGGCTTCTTCCTTTGTTGTCGCGGCGGCTGGCTGCACGGTGGCCAAGCACGGTAACCGCGCGGTCTCGGGCAAGAGCGGCAGTGCCGACTTGCTCGAAGCTGCCGGCATCTACCTGAACCTGACGCCGGTTCAGGTCGCACGTTGCATCGACAACGTCGGCATCGGTTTCATGTTCGCCCAGACCCACCACAAAGCCATGAAATACGCCGCCGGCCCGCGCCGCGATCTCGGCCTGCGTACGCTGTTCAACATGCTCGGCCCGCTTACGAATCCGGCCGGTGTGAAACATCAGGTGGTGGGCGTGTTCACCCAGGCACTGTGCCGGCCATTGGCCGAAGTGTTGCAGCGTCTGGGCAGCAAGCATGTGCTGGTGGTGCATTCGAAGGATGGCCTGGACGAGTTCAGTCTCGCCGCGCCGACGTTTGTCGCCGAGCTGAAGAACAACGAAATCACTGAGTATTGGGTCGAGCCGGAAGACCTCGGCATGAAGAGCCAGAGCCTGCACGGTCTGTCGGTCGAAGGCCCGGAGGCGTCGCTGGCGCTGATCCGCGATGCACTGGGCAGGCGCAAGACCGAGAACGGCCAGAAAGCGGCCGAAATGATTGTGCTCAACGCCGGCGCCGCGCTGTATGCCGCCGACGTGGCCAGCAGTTTGAAACAGGGCGTGGAGCTAGCGCACGACGCTCTGCACACCGGTCTCGCTCGGGAAAAGCTCGAGGAGTTGGGTGCCTTTACCGCGGTATTCAGAGTGGAGAATGAGGGATGAGTGTACCGACGGTTCTGGAAAACATTCTGGCGCGCAAAGTTCAGGAAGTTGCCGAGCGTAGCGCCCGCGTCAGCCTGAGCGAGCTGGAAAGTCTGGCCAAGGCGGCCGATGCACCTCGCGGTTTTGCCAATGCGTTGCTGACGCAGGCGAAGAAAAAACAGCCTGCGGTGATTGCCGAAATCAAAAAGGCTTCGCCGAGCAAAGGCGTGATTCGCGAGAGCTTCATTCCCGCCGACATCGCCAAAAGCTACGAGAAGGGCGGGGCGACCTGTCTGTCCGTACTGACCGATATCGATTATTTCCAGGGCGCCGATGCTTATCTGCAGCAGGCCCGTGCTGCGTGCAGTCTGCCGGTGATCCGCAAGGACTTCATGATCGATCCGTACCAGATCGTCGAAGCCCGCGCGCTTGGCGCCGACTGCGTGCTGCTGATCGTCTCCGCGCTGGATGACGTGAAAATGGCCGAGCTGGCCGCCGTCGCCAAAAGCGTCGGCCTCGATGTGCTGGTGGAAGTGCACGACGGCGATGAGCTGGAGCGCGCGTTGAAAACCCTCGACACGCCGCTGGTCGGGGTTAACAACCGCAACCTGCACACCTTTGAAGTCAGCCTGGAAACTACCCTCGACCTGCTGCCGCGCATTCCGCGCGATCGCCTGGTGATTACCGAGAGCGGCATCCTCAATCGTGCCGATGTCGAACTGATGGAAATCAGCGACGTGTATTCGTTCCTGGTCGGCGAAGCGTTCATGCGTGCGGAAAATCCGGGCACTGAACTGCAGCGCTTGTTCTTCCCGGAGCGTGGCGTGCCGATCAGCGGTTCGACCCTCGACTGACCGAGTCGACCTCATTCGCGAGCAGGCTCGCTCCTACAGGGGAACGCGTTCCAATTGTAGGAGTGAGCCTGCTCGCAATGAGGTACTAGAAATCCCTAAAGATTCCAAATCTGCCGGAGCCCTCAATGTCGCTGCCCACCCCCCTGACCATCGAAGCCGGCCTGCAAGCCGAACAGGATTTGCTGGCCTCGGTCTGCGGCGGCGACTCAGAATTCGGCCTTCTATTCTGGCAACCCAGCGATCGCGCCTTGGTCATGCCACGCCGCCTCAACCGCTTACCCGCTTTCGATCACGCCTGCGAAGTCTCCGCCGCTGCCGGCTGGCCTGTTCTGCTGCGTGAAACCGGCGGCGAGCCCGTCCCGCAATCCGCCGCCACGATCAATATCGCTTTGGTCTACGCGCCACCGCGCAGCGAAGGCGATCTGAACCGCATCGAAACAGGCTATCGCCGTCTCTGCGATCCGATCTGCCAGTTGCTCGATGAGCTGGGCGGCACGGCATCATTGGGCGAAATTGATGGCGCATTCTGCGATGGTCGTTTCAACGTCAATCTCGACGGCCGCAAAATGGTTGGCACCGCACAACGCTGGCGCCAGAGTCAGGGCGGACAGCGTCCGGTCGGTCTGGTCCACGGAGCGATGCTGATGGATAACGAGCGCGAGTCGATGGTCGCAGCGGTCAATCGCTTCAACGAAGCGTGCGGCCTGGAGCAGCGGGTGAGGGCGCAGAGCCACATTGCCCTGCATGAGAAATTCGACGCGCCAGATGCCTTGGCGCGTCTTGATGAACTGTTTCGTCTGATGCTGGCGCAGATGTACAGCGCCTGAGTTTCGGCTTTAGCGGGTACCGAAGACCACCATGGTCTTGCCCTTCACATTCACCAGGTTGCGTTCTTCAAGATCCTTGAGCACGCGACCAACCATCTCCCGCGAACAACCGACAATCCGGCCGATCTCCTGACGCGTCACCTTGATCTGCATGCCGTCCGGGTGGGTCATCGCATCTGGCTGCTTGCACAGTTCCAGCAGGCAACGCGCGACTCGACCGGTGACGTCGAAGAACGCCAGGTCGCCGACCTTGCGCGTGGTATTGCGCAGGCGTTGTGCGATTTGTCCGCTGAGCACGTAAAGAATGTCCGGATCCTGCTGCGACAGTTCGCGGAACTTGGCGTAGCTGATTTCTGCCGTTTCGCATTCGACCTTGGCCCGCACCCAGGCACTGCGCTCCTGCTCCAGGCCTGCTTGCTCGAACAGGCCCAGTTCGCCAAAGAAATCCCCGGCATTGAGGTACGCAATGATCATCTCGCGGCCGTCGTCATCCTCGATGAGGATGGTCACCGAACCCTTGATGATGAAGTACAGCGTGTCCGAGCGGTCGCCGGCACAGATGATGTTGCTCTTGGCCGCATGACGGCGGCGCTGACAATGCATCAACAGCTTGTCGAGGTTCTTGATTTTGGGTGTGGGGGTAATAGCAACCATGGTTGTATCCCGAAAAGACTGCACGGTAATGTTTGATTTTTTTATGAGGCGCTGAAGGCGGTCGCTACACAGCTGACATGGGCGCCAGCGAATTGGCGCCAGCTTAACAGACACTTCGTCGCAAATTCGAGAAATTACCTACGTTGCAGAGGCATCGGTCCTAGGAACGACGCTCGCTGCCAGAGCAAAGCCCTGTGCTAAGCTGGCGACCCTTTTTTTACAGTGGAGTCTTGGCGATGAAGGCACGCATCCAATGGGCTGGCGAAGCCATGTTCCTCGGCGAATCCGGCAGCGGTCATGTCGTGGTAATGGACGGTCCGCCGGACGCCGGTGGTCGTAATCTGGGTGTTCGTCCGATGGAAATGCTCCTGCTGGGTGTCGGCGGTTGCAGCAACTTCGACGTGGTCAGCATCCTGAAGAAGTCGCGTCAGGCCGTTGAAAGCTGCGAAGCCTTCCTCGAAGCCGAGCGCGCGACCGAAGATCCCAAGGTATTCACCAAGATTCACATGCATTTTGTGGTCAAGGGCCGTGGCCTGAAAGAAGCTCAGGTCAAACGCGCCATCGAACTGTCCGCGGAGAAATATTGCTCGGCCTCGATCATGCTCGGCGCGGCTGGCGTGGCAATCACCCACGATTACGAAATCGTCGAACTCGGTTGAACCGACATTCAACTATCATAAAAGCAGTGCAGACTCTGGCGATCCCCCGCTGACGTCTGCATAATGCGCCACTTTTTTCAGGGCAGTGATCGGTCAGTCGACGGGTCATCCGCCTGAACAGATAACCAAAATCGCCATCGCGAAGAGGTGTTAACCGTCCTACGCAGGTGCGTTGTTCGCATTTGACGGGCATGCTTGATCACGCGGCCGGGCCGCATACATAGAGAGTTTTTAACGGTGAAAAGCAAACTCAAGCTCCACGGGTTCAATAACCTGACAAAGACCTTGAGCTTCAACATCTATGACATCTGCTACGCGGAAACCCCGCAAGACCAGCAGGCTTACGTCGAGTACATCAATCAAGAGTACAACGCGAAACGCCTGACGCAGATTCTCACAGAAGTTGTCGAGATCATTGGTGCCAACATCCTGAACATTGCCAGTCAGGACTACGAGCCTCAGGGTGCCAGCGTCACGATTCTGATTTCTGAAGAGCCGGTGACCCCGACTGAAAGTCAGATCGAAGAATCCCCGGGTCCATTGCCCGAAATCATCCTTGCCCACCTCGACAAGAGTCACATCACGGTGCACACCTATCCGGAGATCCATCCGGACGCTGGTATTGCGACTTTCCGTGTGGACATCGACGTGTCGACCTGTGGCGTAATTTCACCGTTGAAAGCGCTCAACTTCCTCATTCATCAGTTCGATTCGGACATTGTGACTGTGGATTACCGTGTGCGCGGCTTCACCCGTGACGTTGAAGGCAACAAGCACTTCATCGATCACGAGATCAACTCGATCCAGAACTATCTCTCCGAAGACACTCGCGACGCGTATCAGATGACCGACGTGAACGTGTACCAGGAAAACCTGTTCCACACCAAAATGCTGCTGAAGAACTTCGAACTGGATAACTACCTGTTCGGCGACGCCACCAGCAACCTGTCCGCCGAGCAGCGTGCTCAGGTGACTGATCGGGTGAAACACGAAATGCTTGAAATCTTCTACGCGCGCAACATGCCGACCTAAGATTTCCGGGCACAAAAAAAGGCGACTGTCTCAGGGCAGTCGCCTTTTTTATTACTGAAACAAAGCCCCCTGTAGGAGCGAGCCTGTTCGCGATGAGGCCCTCAGCACCAGCACAGACCTCAAATCCGATAAGTACTCTTGGTCATCACCTTCGCCAGAATACTCATCCCGAACTTCACCGGCGCCGGAAAGCGGAAACCCCCAGCCTCCAGCGCACTCTCCGCATGATGTTCTTCATCAATGCGCATCTGCTCGAGAATCGCCCGGGACTTTTCGTCCTCGGCCGGCAATTGTTCCAGATGTTCATTCAAATGTTTGCACACCTGATGCTCGGTCGCCGCGACGAACCCGAGGCTGACCTTGTCGCTGATCAACCCGGCAACTGCGCCGATGCCGAACGACATGCCATAAAACAGCGGATTCAAAACACTGGTATGGCTGCCTAACTGGTGAATGCGCTGTTCGCACCAGACCAGATGATCGATCTCTTCTTCGGCAGCGTGCTCCATGGCCTCGCGTACCTGCGGCAGCTTGGCGGTCAGCGCCTGGCCTTGATACAGCGCTTGGGCGCAGACTTCACCCGTGTGGTTGATGCGCATCAGGCCGGCGACGTGACGGGTGTCTTCGTCGCTCATCTGCGTGTCCGGCTGCAGGATTGCTGGCGACGGACGGTACGGCTGGCCACTGAAGGGCAGCAAGGTACGCATCGCGGCATCGGCTTGCAGCAGAAGACGGTCAATCGGCGAGTAGTGACGTTGGGTAGTCATGCTGACCTCCGGGAAGAATCTCGGCGGCCAGTTTAACCGAATCGGCCGGGGAAGGTTTGCGCTGGGTCATTTGCCACGCTTTATGTGCTGGATGTACGGGGTGTGCTTTATGTAGGAGCTGCCGAAGGCTGCGATCTTTTGATCTTGTTATTGCTAACTCGAAGATCAAAAGATCGCAGCCTTCGGCAGCTCCTACAGGTGACAAACCGCAGGCCTGGTCGGTGAATCTTAACCCGGTGGCCAGTTCATCTGGCGCTGACCGAGGACGTGCATATGAATGTGATAGACGGTCTGCCCGCCCTTTTCATTGCAGTTCATCACGACCCGGAAGCCTTCCTCGCAACCTAGCTCCAGCGCCAGGCGCTGCGCGGTGAACAGGATATGCCCGGCCAATGCCTTGTCGTCTTCGGTCAGGTCATTGAGGGTGCGTACCGGTTTTTTCGGGATCACCAGGAAATGAACCGGTGCCTGAGGGGCGATATCGTGGAAGGCCAGAACCTGGTCGTCCTCGTAAATGATCTTGGCCGGGATTTCCCGGTTGATGATCTTGGTGAACAGAGTATCCACTGCTGTTTTCTCCGTTGTATGGGCTGGCCTGAGTGTACTCATGGGAAATCAACCCGCCCAGTGTTTTGCCGCAGGACCGTTCAGCGCGGGCAGTAAGCCTTGTTGACCATGCCGACGATGGTGCGATTGAGCCAGCGCGAGCCGAGTCGTGGCAGGAAGGCGAACCAGCGGTTGCGTCGTCCCGGAATGATGATCGCGCGGTTCTTGGCGAGGGCGCGCACGGTGTACAGCGCGACTTCCTCGGGGCTCATCAACAACTTGCTGTCTTTGAGTTTGTCGCTGTTCAGTTGCGCCGTGCGGAAAAATGCCGTGCGGGTCGGGCCGGGGCAGAGCACCGAAACCTTCACCGCACTTTGCTTGAGTTCAACCCGCAGCGCCTCGGAAAAGTGCAGCACGTAAGCCTTGCTGGCGTAATACGTGCTCATCCATGGCCCGGGATTGAACGCCGCCACCGAGGCGACATTGAGAATCTGCCCGCCGCCCTGCAGCGCCATGCTGTTGCCGATTGCATGGCACAGACGGGTGAGGGCGAGGATATTCACCTCGATCAGATCCTGTTCGGTCATCCAGTCCTGGGCAAGGAACGGCCCGCAGGTGCCGATGCCGGCGCAGTTCACCAGTAAATCGATCTGCCGGTCGCCTTCTTCCAGCTCAAGCAGAAAACCGGACAAGCGCAAAGGTTCGCCCAGGTCGCAGGCGCGAAACAGCACCTCGACGCCGAAACGTTGGGTCAACTCTATCGCGATACTTTCCAGCTGATCACGCTGTCGTGCCACCAGAATCAGGCTGCGGCCACGGCGGGCCAGCGCTTCGGCCATGGCCAGGCCGATGCCGCTGGAAGCGCCAGTGATCAGAGCGTAACGGGTCATGCAATTCTCCATCGCAACAGCTCCGCGCCGACGACGCGGGTGTCACGGCGGGGAGCGCTGTTCATTCTTTCGCAGAGTCTACAGGGGCCTGCGCCGCTTCGGCTGCATCGTCGGCGGAATTCGCTGCGGGTTCGACTTCCACGTCGATCTCGTCAGTGGTCACCGAGCCGCTTTCGTAGCTGCTTTCCAGGTTGCTTTCGTATTCCTGCTGGATGGCCGAGATTCCGCCAAGAATGCCGCCGACAAAAAACAGCGCGATAAACACGATCCACAGCGAACACAGGACTTTGACCGCCGTGCTGTTCGGTGGCGGTGGCGGGCCATAGCGGTTGGCGACGCTATTGCCCGGAACGATCATGACCACAAACGGGAAGAAGCTGCCCACGAAAGGTACCAGGGTCAGCAACCAGAGCCAGCCGGACCAGCCAATATCGTGCAGGCGTTGGACACTGAACATGATGCTGGCGATGAGCAGTGCCAAGAACAGAAAGACCGCGAAGATGCCGCCGATGATCAGGCCGCTGGTGGAGTCGGCACCGACGAGTCCCAGCGCGATCAATGCAAAGATGCCGATAATCGGCAGCGTCACCAGCGTCAGCACCATCGACCAGGCCAGGTAGCGCAGACGACCGATCCGGCCTTCCACACTAAACGGTTTGAGCGTGGCAAACGCTGGCAGGCTTTCGCCGACGTTCGCGCGAGGTGGCGCGTACGGCGAACTCGGTTCCATCACGGCCGCGGTGTGTTCGTGCACATCCGACAGATTCAGTTCGATGGGGGTTTCGCTTTCGATGCGGGCATTGATGCCGGTTTTGTTCAGCGCTTGCAGATAGGTCTGCGCATCGCTGTGGGAGAGATCACGCTTGATTGCGACGACACTGCCATTGAAGAGCCGTTCGATGGCGGCTACTTCGCTTTTGAACAGGTCGGCCAGATTGAGTTTGGCAGTGGTGATGTCGACACCGGGCTGTAGAGCACCGTCGAAAACGATCTTGTAACGGGTGTCACTCATGGCCGAGGCATCCTTGTCGCGAATAGATTGAAAGGTCGTCAGTGTAAGGCCTGTCCGCTAGCGACTGGCCTGATTTTTTACCGTGGCCAGCGTTGTGGCAACTGCGCTGCGCTTTGCTGGGCCTGCCGGTATTCCGCATCAAGGCGAGCGATCAACTGATCGACGCTGGGCAGATCGTCAATCTGCCCGACGCCCTGGCCGGCCGACCACACAGTCTTCCAGGCTTTGGCTTCGTCGCTGATCGGTTTGAGCTTGTCGCCGAAGTTCACCTCGCCCTTGCCTTGCAGGGCGGCCATGTCGAAACCGGCCGCCTGCAGACTCTGGCGCATGAAACTGGCTGGGACGCCCGACACCGCTGGAGTATGGATGATGTCCGCAGCCTTGGCTGTCAGCAGCATCTCCTTGTAGGCGTCAGGCGCATGGCTTTCTGTGGTGCCGATAAATCGCGTACCGAAGTAGGCCAAATCCGCGCCGAGCAACTGCGCGGCGAGAATCTCATGGCCGTGGTTCAAACATCCTGCAAGCAACAGTGTCTTGTCGAAGAACTGGCGAATCTCGGCGATCAGTGCAAACGGACTCCATGTGCCGGCGTGGCCACCGGCGCCGGCCGCAACAGCGATCAATCCATCGACACCGGCCTCGGCGGCTTTCTCGGCATGTCGCCGGGTGGTGACGTCGTGGAAGACCAGGCCGCCATAGCTGTGCACGGCGTCGACCAACTCCTTCACCGCGCCGAGGCTGGTAATGACGATGGGGACTTTGTGCTCGACGCAGATATTCAGATCCGCCTGCAAGCGCGGGTTGCTGTTATGAACGATCAGGTTCACCGCGTAGGGTGCAGGGTTGTCCAGAGTCGCCAGTCCCGCTTCGATCTGTTCCAGCCAGGCCTTGAAGCCGCTGCTTTCACGCTGGTTAAGCGCCGGAAAACTGCCGACCACACCGTTGCGGCAACAGGCGAGCACCAACTCGGGGTTGGAAATCAGGAACATCGGCGCGGCAACGACAGGCAAACGCAGACGTTGTTCGAGCAGAGCGGGCAGCGACATGATGAACACCCCAGTGATCTGTAGTTATTGAAGTTAGAACGGCTTGACCACGACCAGAATTACGATAGCCAGCAATATCAGAACCGGCACTTCATTGAACCAGCGATAAAAGACATGGCTGCGGGTGTTCTCGCCACGGGCGAAACGTTTTACCTGCGCGCCGCACATATGGTGGTAGCCGATCAATAGAACCACGAGGGTCAGTTTGGCGTGAATCCAGCCACCCATGCTGAAGATGCCCGGGTTGAGGTAGATCAGCCAGCCGCCAAAGATCAGTGTGGCGATCATTGCCGGGCCCATGATGCCGCGATACAACTTGCGCTCCATGATGCTGAAGCGTTCTTTGCTGATCGTGTCTTCGCTTTGCGCGTGATAAACGAACAGTCGCGGCAGATAGAACAGTCCGGCAAACCAGCAAACGATGCTGACAATGTGAAAAGCTTTGATCCATAGATAGAGCATTTTTAGTTATTCCAGGTTCACGGTAAGCCGGATAGTAGAGGCTTGAGCGTCCGCACGTCACCTTGACGGTTGTCGCAGGGGCGCGCGGCCCCTATTATCGACGGCTTTCCAGTGGGTTCGTTGAGGGCAGGTTTATGGTCAAGGTCGGTATCGTCGGCGGCACGGGTTACACCGGTGTCGAACTGCTGCGTCTGTTGGCACAGCATCCGCAGGCAGAAGTGGTGGTGATCACTTCCCGATCCGAGGCTGGCCTGCCTGTGGCTGACATGTACCCGAACCTGCGCGGTCACTACGACGGCCTGGCTTTCAGCGTGCCGGACATCAAGACCCTGGGCGCTTGCGACGTGGTGTTTTTCGCGACTCCGCACGGTGTTGCTCATGCCTTGGCTGGCGAACTGCTCGCTGCCGGCACCAAGGTGATCGATTTGTCGGCGGACTTCCGTCTGCAGGACGCTGAGGAATGGGCCAAGTGGTACGGTCAGCCGCACGGCGCGCCAGAGTTGCTGGACGAAGCGGTTTATGGCCTGCCGGAAGTCAATCGCGAGCAGATCAAAAAAGCTCGCCTGATCGCCGTGCCGGGCTGCTATCCAACCGCTACGCAGTTGGGGTTCCTGCCGCTGCTGGAAGCCGGTCTGGCGGATACTTCGCGTCTGATCGCCGACTGCAAATCCGGCGTCAGCGGTGCCGGTCGTGGCGCCTCTGTAGGTTCGTTGTACTCCGAGACGTCGGAAAGCATGAAGGCTTACGCGGTGAAAGGTCACCGTCACCTGCCGGAAATTCGCCAGGGCCTGCGTCGCGCAGCGGGTAAGGACGTTGGCCTTACTTTCGTTCCGCACCTGACGCCGATGATCCGTGGCATTCACTCCACGCTCTACGCGACTGTGGTTGATCGCTCGGTGGATCTGCAGGCGCTGTTTGAAAAGCGTTATGCCAACGAGCCGTTCGTCGATGTGATGCCGGCTGGCAGCCATCCGGAAACCCGTAGTGTGCGCGGCGCCAACGTTTGCCGGATCGCGGTGCATCGTCCGCAGGATGGCGACTTGGTGGTGGTGCTGTCGGTGATCGACAATCTGGTCAAAGGCGCTTCGGGCCAGGCGGTACAGAACATGAACATCCTGTTCGGGCTGGACGAGCGTTTCGGTCTGTCGCACGCCGGTATGCTGCCGTAACACTTTAATCTGTACAGCAAAAAGGCCCGTCATTCGGGCCTTTTTGCATTCTCGACCATGGGTCGGGTTTATTGATATACCGTAACAATAGTTGACCGATTTTCTAGGACAAGCGGATAATGCGCGTCATCACGCATTATGGCGGCGTAACGCCGGGAGATAGTCAGCATGAGCGTCGAATCCTTCACCCCCACGGCTTTGCAATTCACCCAAGGTGCTGCGCACAAGGTGAAGAGCCTGGTCGATGAAGAGGGGAATGATCGCTTGAAGCTGCGCGTATTCGTTACGGGCGGCGGTTGTTCAGGGTTTCAATACGGTTTCACCTTCGATGAAGATGTGGCCGAGGACGACACCATCGTCGAACGCGAAGGCGTAAGTCTGGTGGTTGATCCGATGAGCTTCCAGTACCTGGCCGGTGCTGAAGTGGATTACCAGGAAGGTCTGGAAGGCTCGCGCTTCGTGATCAAGAACCCGAACGCCACCACGACTTGTGGTTGTGGGTCTTCGTTCTCGATCTGATCGTTTTTCGTTCCAGATAACAAAACGCCGCAGAGCCTTACGGTTCTGCGGCGTTTTGCTGTGTGCGATTTAGTCAGGCTGGGTAGATGGCGCCGAGTACCCGAAGACCGCGTGCACCGGTGACACTGGGGCGATTGGCGGCGATGCCTTCGAGGCAGCAGTGAGCCAGCCAAGCGAAAGCCATGGCTTCGACCCAGTCTGGATCAACGCCGTGGGTCGCGGTGCTCGCAACCGTTGTATTTGGTAGCAGGTCGGCCAGCCGACTCATCAGTGTCGCGTTGTGCGCGCCGCCGCCGCAGACCAGCAGCTCTTGCGTATCGGCTTGAGCACTCTGCAGCGATTCGATGATGGTCAGGGCGGTCAGCTCAAGCAGGGTGGCTTGCACGTTCTCGGCAGCAAAGGCTGGCAGGCGTGCGAGATGTTGTTCCAGCCAAGGCAGGTTGAACACTTCGCGGCCGGTACTTTTCGGGCCTTTGGTGACGAAGAACGGATCGCTGAGCAGTGCCTTCAAAAGGGACGGTTCAACAGAACCTGTTTTTGCCCAGTCGCCATTGCGATCATAGTGTTCGCCACGCTGCTGGTGAATCCAGGCGTCCATCAGAACATTCCCCGGGCCGCAGTCAAAACCGGCTACAGGCCGGGTCGGCTCTATCAGGCTCAGATTGCTGAAACCGCCGACATTCAAGACGGCCTGGTTGCCGGTACGCTCTTCGAATAACGCTTCATGGAAGGCTGGAACCAGAGGTGCACCCTGGCCACCGGCAGCGACATCGCGGCTGCGGAAGTCGCTGACTACGGTGATGCCGGTCAATTCCGTCAGCAGGGCAGGGTTGCCGATCTGCACGGTGAAGCCGCGCGCCGGTTCATGGCGAATGGTTTGGCCGTGGCTGCCAATCGCACGAATGGCGTCGGGTTTGAGTTTCTGCTGATCGAGGAGAGTGTGGATGCCCTGCGCTGCGAGCTTGACCCAGTGTTGCTGGGCAATCGCCGAGCGGGCGATCTCGTCGGGGCCGCTGGCGCACAAGCCAAGCATCTCGGCGCGCAGGGATTCAGGCATGGGGATGTAGTGCGTGGCGACCAGTTTGATCGCCGAAGTCTGTTCGATCAGGGCGATGTCCAGGCCATCGAGGCTGGTTCCGGACATCACACCGATATAAAGAGCCATGGCTTAGCGCTTGCTCGAAGCCAGCATCGTGGCCTTCTCTTGATCCATACGCGCCATCAACGGCTGACTCTGAGCAAGGAAGCGAGCGCGCTCGGCTTTGGCGATCGGATCGGCCATTGGCAGCTTCTGACCCAGTGGATCGACGTGAACGCCGTTGACCTGGAATTCATAGTGCAAGTGCGGGCCGGTGGACAGGCCGGTAGTGCCGATATAGCCAATCACTTGACCTTGCTTGACGGTGCCGCCGGTTTTCACGCCTTTGGCGAAGCCCTGCATGTGGCCATACAGCGTACGGTAAGTGTTGCCGTGCTGAATGATCACGGTGTTGCCGTAGCCACCACGACGGCCAGCCAGCAGCACTTTGCCGTCACCGGCCGCCTTGATTGGCGTACCGCGAGGTGCGGCGTAATCGACGCCTTTGTGGGCGCGGATCTTGTTGAGGATAGGGTGCTTGCGGCCCATGGAGAACTTCGAACTGATGCGGGCGAAGTCCACCGGGGTGCGGATGAACGCCTTGCGCATGCTGTTGCCGTCTGCCGTGTAATAGCTGCTGTTGCCCTGTTTGTTGGTGTAACGCACGGCGGTGTAAGTCTTGCCGCGGTTAGTGAAGCGGGCCGACAGGATCGGGCCGGTACCGACGGCTTTACCGTTGACTACTTTCTGTTCGTAGATCACATCGAATTCGTCGCCAGGGCGGATGTCCTGGGCGAAGTCGACGTCGTAACCAAACACGCTGGCCATGTCCATGGTCATGCTGTGAGACAGCCCGGCGCGGGCGGCGGACTGTGACAAGGAGCTGTTGATGACGCCGTGAACGTAAGCGGTGCGAACGGTCGGTTTTGCGGTGACGCGGTTGAACGCGTATCCCTTGTCATTCTTGGTCAGGGTGATGGTTTCAACGTCACTGACCTTGCTGTGCAGGCTGGTCAACTGGCCTTCAGGGTTCAGTTCGAACTCGAGTTTCTGGCCATGCTTGAGCTGGCTGAACTGTTTGGCCTGTTTGTCGCTGGCCAATACTTCATGCACGGCGGCGGCCGGCAAACCGACCTTTTCGAACAGTGTAGACAGCGTATCGCCCTTGGCGACGACGACTTCGCGATGGCCGGGAGACTTTGGTTTTTCAGCTGTTGGC
>NZ_FXUY01000001.1:5057500-5063863 GCF_900182985.1 Pseudomonas helmanticensis
ACCGGGCGATCTATCCATGGGCAGGTTGAAGGTTGGGTAACACTAACTGGAGGACCGAACCGACTACCGTTGAAAAGTTAGCGGATGACCTGTGGATCGGAGTGAAAGGCTAATCAAGCTCGGAGATAGCTGGTTCTCCTCGAAAGCTATTTAGGTAGCGCCTCATGTATCACTGTAGGGGTAGAGCACTGTTTCGGCTAGGGGGTCATCCCGACTTACCAAACCGATGCAAACTCCGAATACCTACAAGTGCCGAGCATGGGAGACACACGGCGGGTGCTAACGTCCGTCGTGAAAAGGGAAACAACCCAGACCGTCAGCTAAGGTCCCAAAGTTATGGTTAAGTGGGAAACGATGTGGGAAGGCTTAGACAGCTAGGAGGTTGGCTTAGAAGCAGCCACCCTTTAAAGAAAGCGTAATAGCTCACTAGTCGAGTCGGCCTGCGCGGAAGATGTAACGGGGCTCAAACCATACACCGAAGCTACGGGTATCATCTTCGGATGATGCGGTAGAGGAGCGTTCTGTAAGCCTGTGAAGGTGAGTTGAGAAGCTTGCTGGAGGTATCAGAAGTGCGAATGCTGACATGAGTAACGACAATGGGTGTGAAAAACACCCACGCCGAAAGACCAAGGTTTCCTGCGCAACGTTAATCGACGCAGGGTTAGTCGGTCCCTAAGGCGAGGCTGAAAAGCGTAGTCGATGGAAAACAGGTTAATATTCCTGTACTTCTGGTTATTGCGATGGAGGGACGGAGAAGGCTAGGCCAGCTTGGCGTTGGTTGTCCAAGTTTAAGGTGGTAGGCTGGAATCTTAGGTAAATCCGGGATTCTAAGGCCGAGAGCTGATGACGAGTGTTCTTTTAGAACACGAAGTGGTTGATGCCATGCTTCCAAGAAAAGCTTCTAAGCTTCAGGTAACCAGGAACCGTACCCCAAACCGACACAGGTGGTTGGGTAGAGAATACCAAGGCGCTTGAGAGAACTCGGGTGAAGGAACTAGGCAAAATGGCACCGTAACTTCGGGAGAAGGTGCGCCGGTGAGGGTGAAGGACTTGCTCCGTAAGCTCATGCCGGTCGAAGATACCAGGCCGCTGCGACTGTTTATTAAAAACACAGCACTCTGCAAACACGAAAGTGGACGTATAGGGTGTGACGCCTGCCCGGTGCCGGAAGGTTAATTGATGGGGTTAGCTAACGCGAAGCTCTTGATCGAAGCCCCGGTAAACGGCGGCCGTAACTATAACGGTCCTAAGGTAGCGAAATTCCTTGTCGGGTAAGTTCCGACCTGCACGAATGGCGTAACGATGGCGGCGCTGTCTCCACCCGAGACTCAGTGAAATTGAAATCGCTGTGAAGATGCAGTGTATCCGCGGCTAGACGGAAAGACCCCGTGAACCTTTACTATAGCTTTGCACTGGACTTTGAATTTGCTTGTGTAGGATAGGTGGGAGGCTTTGAAGCGTGGACGCCAGTTCGCGTGGAGCCAACCTTGAAATACCACCCTGGCAACTTTGAGGTTCTAACTCAGGTCCGTTATCCGGATCGAGGACAGTGTATGGTGGGTAGTTTGACTGGGGCGGTCTCCTCCTAAAGAGTAACGGAGGAGTACGAAGGTGCGCTCAGACCGGTCGGAAATCGGTCGTAGAGTATAAAGGCAAAAGCGCGCTTGACTGCGAGACAGACACGTCGAGCAGGTACGAAAGTAGGTCTTAGTGATCCGGTGGTTCTGTATGGAAGGGCCATCGCTCAACGGATAAAAGGTACTCCGGGGATAACAGGCTGATACCGCCCAAGAGTTCATATCGACGGCGGTGTTTGGCACCTCGATGTCGGCTCATCACATCCTGGGGCTGAAGCCGGTCCCAAGGGTATGGCTGTTCGCCATTTAAAGTGGTACGCGAGCTGGGTTTAGAACGTCGTGAGACAGTTCGGTCCCTATCTGCCGTGGACGTTTGAGATTTGAGAGGGGCTGCTCCTAGTACGAGAGGACCGGAGTGGACGAACCTCTGGTGTTCCGGTTGTCACGCCAGTGGCATTGCCGGGTAGCTATGTTCGGGAAAGATAACCGCTGAAAGCATCTAAGCGGGAAACTTGCCTCAAGATGAGATCTCACTGGAACCTTGAGTTCCCTGAAGGGCCGTCGAAGACTACGACGTTGATAGGTTGGGTGTGTAAGCGCTGTGAGGTGTTGAGCTAACCAATACTAATTGCCCGTGAGGCTTGACCATATAACACCCAAGCAATTTGCATGCTCCGAGCTGAAAAGCGAAAGAGACCAGATTGCGGTGTGTGAAGACGAAACGAACCGAAAGTTCGATGTTCACAAACACCGAAAGCTATCACATACCCAATTTGCTGAAGCGAGGCCATCTGGCCACGATTCGGTACCCGAATTTCTTGACGACCATAGAGCGTTGGAACCACCTGATCCCATCCCGAACTCAGCAGTGAAACGATGCATCGCCGATGGTAGTGTGGGGTTTCCCCATGTGAGAGTAGGTCATCGTCAAGATTAAATTCCGAAACCCCAATTGCGAAAGCAGTTGGGGTTTTGTTTTGCCCGCAAGAAAAGCGCTTGCTTGATTTCTATGCAACGGCTCGGGGCATGGCTATTATTCGGCCTCATTGTGAGGCGAGACCTGCATGCTGACGTTGTTGAATCTTCTGAAGGATGGGCGTTTCCATTCTGGTCAGGATCTGGGCGAGGCCCTGGGAATAAGTCGAAGTGCAGTATGGAAACAGCTTCAGCATCTTGAGGCTGAACTCGGCTTGTCTATCCATAAAGTCCGCGGTCGGGGTTATCAGTTGGCATCGCCATTGATGCTGCTCGACTCTCTAAAGCTATCGACAATGGCACCAAATTGGCCGGTGACCATTCTGGATTCGGTCGACTCGACTAATGCCGAAGCATTGCGCTCTATTGGCCAAGGCAATTCAGCACCGTTTTTGGTGCTCGCTGAGCGGCAAGTTTCCGGGCGCGGCCGCAGAGGTCGTAAATGGGTCAGTCCGTTTGCTGAAAATCTATATTACAGCCTTGTTCTTCGAATCGATGGTGGAATGCGCCAGCTCGAAGGGCTCAGCCTTGTTGTAGGGTTGGCTGTGATGCAGACTTTGCGGAGCTTTGGCGTGGTAAATGCCGGTTTGAAGTGGCCCAATGATGTCTTGGTGGGTAACAAAAAATCGCCGGCATTCTGCTTGAGCTTATTGGCGACCCGGCGGATGTCTGTCATGTGGTGCTGGGGATTGGTATCAATGTGAATATGCAGACTGCTGATGAAGTCGATCAGCAATGGACCTCGATTCGACTTGAGTCTGGCAATAACTGCGATCGAAATGCCTTGGTGGCCGAGCTGAGTAAGCAGCTGGACGCCTACATTCGGCGTCATCAGGCGGGGGATTTTCGGTTCTCCGGGAGGAATGGGAAGTGAATCACTTGTGGCAGGAGCGATCGGTGTCATTGATTGCTGGTGCCAACCATATAGATGGCGTAGTGCTCGGAATCGACAATCAAGGTGCTCTGCGCTTGAGGGTGAACGGCGTGGAGAAAGTATTTAGTGGTGGTGAGCTGAGCCTGAGGTTGCGTGATGATTCTTGAGCTCGACTGCGGGAACAGCTTTATAAAATGGCGTGTGCTGAATGCCGCGGTTGGCGGCCTGATCTCCGAAGGGGTGGTCGACTCGGATTTGGCGCTGCTTGAGAGTTTGCGAGCGATTGATCGGCTTTCCCTGGGCAAATGTCGCTTGGTCAGTGTGAGGACTGGCGAAGAAACCGGCGCGCTGATCGACATTATCGAGCGGGAGTTCGGTATTTCGGTGATTCGCGCGGAGTCCGCTCGTGAAATGTCTGGTGTTAGAAATGGTTACGAAGACTACGAGCGCCTTGGGCTTGATCGATGGCTGGCGATGCTGGGCGGGTTTCACCTCGCTTCAGGAGGGGCCTGCCTGGTACTCGATTTCGGTACGGCGGTAACCGCAGATTTCATCGCGGCTGATGGCGAGCATCTGGGTGGCTTTATTTGTCCTGGAATGCCGTTGATGCGTAACCAGTTGCGTACTCATACCAGAAAGATTCGTTATGGGGATTTGGCTGCCGAGCGGGCGCTGTCCAGCAACGCACCAGGGCGGACTACCGTTGAGGCGGTAGAGCGTGGGTGTTCATTGATGTTGCGTGGGTTCGTACTGACGCAGCTGGAAATGGCGCGCTCCTATTGGGGGGCTGACTTCGCTGTCTTTATAACCGGTGGTGACGCCGATTTGGTTGCAGGTGTTGCTCCCGAGGCCAGAATCGTTCCCGACCTGGTGTTTGTGGGGTTGGCTATGGCGTGTCCTTTGACCTGAGGTTTGTATGCGTTGGTTGTTCCTCCTGCTTCTGGTTCTCAATGTTTTTTATTATGTCTGGCATCAGCAGGAGGCGCCGTTGCGGGCAAAGGACGTGACGCCTCTTAGTTTGTATCGGGGGTCGCAGCAGGATATTCGCTTGCTGAGCGAGACGACTGGTGACGTTAGGGAGAAGCAGGGCGTGCGGCGTCAGGAGTGTCTCTTTCTGGGCGGTTTCTCTCGACAGGAGTCGATTTCGGCGCTGCAGCAGCGTTTGGCTGAAATGGGCGTTAATGTACAGCCGTCGTCGAAGGATGCTCCAGGAGCCGGTTATTGGCTGTCTGTTGCACCTGAGAGCCAGCGTTTGTTAGGGGATGTGCAACTGCAGAACCTTTCCAAGGAATTCAATGAGTTAAAACATAAAATAATGCTGTGTGAGGGGGTTGCGCCTGTCGAATAGTTTGCATAGAATGGCGCCCGCTCCACAGCGAAGACCCAAACAGGTTTTCAACGTGAGGTGATGTCAACGCAGCTAACCTCAGGTTTTTAAATGAGAAAATGCTTGACAGGGGTTTGGCATAGTATAGAATGCCGGCCTGATTAGGAGGGGTTCCCGAGCGGCCAAAGGGATCAGACTGTAAATCTGACGTCTACGACTTCGAAGGTTCGAATCCTTCTCCCTCCACCAGATTTAAGCGTGAGCTGCAAGCTCCGCGGGTATAGTTTAGTGGTAGAACCTCAGCCTTCCAAGCTGATGATGCGGGTTCGATTCCCGCTACCCGCTCCAAGTTTGCAGGTTGTGCAAAGTGTTTCGCTCTTGTAGCTCAGTTGGTAGAGCACACCCTTGGTAAGGGTGAGGTCAGCGGTTCAAATCCGCTCAAGAGCTCCATATAACAAGGCAGATATGAAAATATCTGCCTTTGTTTTAATGGCTAATGTTGTTTGCTCAATTCTTCTGTTAAGGGTGATATCGATGGCTAAGGAAAAATTTGATCGTTCCCTGCCGCACGTCAACGTTGGGACCATTGGTCACGTTGACCACGGTAAAACCACTTTGACTGCTGCTCTGACTCGCGTTTGCTCCGAAGTTTTCGGTTCGGCAATCGTTGACTTCGACAAGATCGACAGCGCCCCAGAAGAGAAAGCTCGCGGTATCACCATCAACACCGCGCACGTTGAGTACAACTCGAAATTCGTCACTACGCTCACGTTGACTGCCCAGGTCACGCTGACTATGTGAAGAACATGATCACCGGTGCTGCTCAAATGGACGGCGCTATTCTGGTTTGTTCGGCCGCTGATGGTCCGATGCCGCAAACCCGTGAGCACATCCTGCTGTCCCGTCAGGTTGGCGTTCCGTACATCGTGGTTTTCCTGAACAAGGCTGACCTGGTAGACGACGCTGAACTGCTGGAACTGGTCGAGATGGAAGTTCGCGACCTGCTGTCCACCTACGACTTCCCGGGCGATGATACTCCAATCATCATCGGTTCGGCTCGTATGGCTCTGGAAGGCAAAGACGACAACGAGATGGGCACCACTGCCGTCAAGAAGCTGGTTGAGACTCTGGACAGCTACATCCCAGAACCAGTTCGTGTCACCGACAAGCCGTTCCTGATGCCAATCGAAGACGTATTCTCGATTTCGGGTCGCGGTACTGTTGTGACCGGTCGTATCGAGCGCGGTATCGTTCGCGTTCAAGATCCGCTGGAAATCGTTGGTCTGCGTGACACCACCGTTACTACTTGCACCGGTGTTGAAATGTTCCGCAAGCTGCTCGACGAAGGTCGTGCTGGCGAGAACTGCGGCGTTCTGCTGCGTGGTACCAAGCGTGACGACGTTGAGCGTGGTCAGGTTCTGGTTAAGCCGGGTTCGGTTAAGCCGCACACGAAGTTCACTGCAGAAGTTTACGTTCTGAGCAAGGAAGAAGGCGGTCGTCACACTCCGTTCTTCAAAGGCTACCGTCCACAGTTCTACTTCCGTACTACTGATGTGACTGGTAACTGCGAGCTGCCAGAAGGCGTTGAAATGGTGATGCCAGGTGACAAC